>NZ_JAGIQD010000008.1:0-282702 GCF_017815045.1 Burkholderia sp. CpTa8-5 | reverse complement strand
GACGGCTAATCGCATACGAAATCCATTTAATCAGTGCCCCGGCCATCAAAACGGGGCGCTTTTCAACAGCCTGCTAGAGCCTTCCTGCAGAAAATTCGGGTTTCCGCGTCGCCCACGTTAGCGCGTCGGCACACGGAGGACTAGCTGCCAGGCTTGGATCGAAACGATCTCGAATCACCGGAAAAGGCAACATGGCTGAGCTCAGTGTTGGCCTACCCGCAGTGCTTTGCGCGCTAGAGTAATCGCTCTAGATTCCGCTGAGAAATGCCGAATCCCTTTGTGGGCGGCCTGCTCGGCGCGCGTCATCATTGTCGAAATTATCCTATCGTCTCACGCGCGTAGTACAAAAAACTATTTAAAATCAATGGCATGAGTTTGACTTCTCGGGTGGGGACGCCATAACATCTGCCGGTGCTATGAACGTCTTCCGAGAGTTAACCCGTTGAGTCCAATTTCCGAACGATTGCGCGCACTCCGGCTCCGCTACGGTGTCCGCCAAATGGATCTCGCGGCAGCGATAGGCTTCGAGCAAAGCTATATCTCGGCGATTGAGCTCGGAATCAAAGGGCCGCCCTCCATCGAATTCGTCGAGCGAGTCTCCGCATACCTGCGGTTATCGGTCGACGAAGACTCCAGCCTGCGCGAGGCACTGCAGCTCTCCACGCGACACTTCTCTATTCCTCAAACCGCGTCAGCAGACGTCTTTCGCCTATGTAGCGAGCTTTGGCGCGAGCTGGAGAGGCTAACGGACACCCAGATCCGGGTGATTCGAGATGTGATCGCGATGCGGCAGGAAATTGGACCAGGTGCGGACCGGCAGGTCGTCGGTCGCGTAGTCAGAAGAGACAAGGAGGACGCCAAAATGTAAAAAGCGAGACAAACCAGAAGGCTTGCTCGCTTTTGGGGAGGGCTGAACGCCGCTCCGTGTTGGCGCTCGTAGTGTCGTCCAGCCTCCCCGACTCGTCAAGCCTCCCCTCCTTCGTTTGCACTAAGTTGCCGCGCGATATTCCTGCGGCCGGGCGTTTTTACGCCCGAAGATAGTGCTATTTCTACCTGCTCTCCGAGCGGGTTGGTTTCTTATCGCCTGCGAAATGAAAAAGACGACTACTGCACGAAAAATATTGACGCGTTCCGGACGACGAACTCGATATCTATACCCCTCCACCAAGAATCGCGCGCTTATACAGTGTGAATCGCGGCTTGAGTTCAATGCGGCCATGCACTTCGAATTTTCGCCGGACGTCGTACGCTATCGCGAACAACCAACTGAAGTCACTTATCGCGATCGTAACGACCGAGTGCGGAAGTACTTTCCCGATTTCGAACTGACGATGAAAGATGGAGCGTCAGTACATGTCGAGATCAAGCCCTCATCGAAGCTGCGTCAGGCTGAACTGCGTGAGCGGCTGCAAGATATCGCGCAGCAGTATGTGCATCGAGGTCAGTTGTTCAAGGTTCTGACCGAGCGCGAGATCGGAAGCGCATCAAAAATCGCAAATCTTGAGCGCCTGAGCTATCACCGGCGACCAGCCCCGTACGGATTCGAACGTGCGGAGCTCTTGCGACGTCTGGCTCGGATTCAGCCGCTGACATTCGGCCGTGCAAGCTCAATCGCTGGGAGTGAACAGGCAGTCATGCGCCTGCTGTCGACAGGTTGCCTAGAGTTCGATCGCGACACCGCATTGACGAATTCGACCGTACTTGCCTTCGCGTCGGAGAAACAATCATGATCCGATTCACCTTCAAGAAGGGTTTGGTGTTCCGAGAAGGACTCAAACGATGGACGATCATCGGCCGGACAGTCTTCGGGAAGATAAAGCTCGAGTGTGATGAGGGCGAACCGCGCACGATGAGTCGCGACGAGCTCTACCAGGCGGTCTTGCTCGGCACGATGTCAATCGATGAGCAGAGTCTCAACGTCGATGCTAGCGTGCTATTCACAGCCGTTCCGCGCGATCTCTCTTCTTTCCCAGAACACCATCAGAAGAATGCTCGCCGTCGGCACATTTACATGCAGAAGCTGACCGACAATTTCACGAACACAAACTCATGGATCCGCGAACAGACTGAAAAAATCGCAGCAGAGATCGGCGATACATTGGTGCCTTCGGTTAGCAGTATCAAGCGCTGGTGGAGACGATACCGACACACGCGAAGCGTTACCAAGCTGACCGACTGCAGAGAGAATAGCGGGCGCCGCCGCGACAACGTCATCCAGGCGCTATTCGAGGAGGCTGTTAACGAGATATATCTCGATCCGCAGAAGCACTCGGGACAAGATGTCTACGGTAGGTTGGTCGAGAAGATCAATCAATACAATAAGCATCGACCTGACCAGGCGCCGCTTACCTGTCCTGTCGAGTCAACAATGTATCGCTGGCTGCGACGTCTCGATCAGAACGCGATAGATGCGGCGCGACTTGGAAAGGACGCGGCCGAAAGAAAGGCTCGCTGGGTGCATGGAATGGCCGTGGCCGATTTTCCTTTGCATCGTGTCGAGATTGACCACACGCCGCTCGACATCTTGGCTATCGACTTGGTCACAAACTTGCCGTTGGGCCGACCATGGATCACGGTTGCCATCGACAGATATAGTCGAGTGATTCTCGGATTCTATCTAAGCTTCCGAGCGCCGTCTGCACAGTCGGTGCTTCAGTGCCTCAAGCGCGCAGTCTTGCCGAAGGCGGATTGGGGGAAAGTTGTCAACTTGCATCGAGAACACCCTGGCTATGGCATCCCGTATCTCGTCGCTGTCGATAACGGCATGGATCTTCACGCGGATGCGGTGCAAATGGTGTGCGGGGAGATGGGGGTCTCTATGCTCTATTGCCCGGCCGGGCAGCCGGAGTTCAAGGGAGCCGTCGAGCGTGTGATCGGCACGATTCAGCGCTCCGTGATGCACAAACTGCCCGGAACCGTGTTCTCGTGCGTCGATGAACGCGGAGACTATCCAGCAGAAAAGCTGGCTGCGATCGATCTCAAGACGCTGACGCAGATCCTTATCAAGTGGATTGTCGACGAATACCACCATACTCCGCATCGCGCGCTTGGCATGACGCCGGCCGAAAAATGGCAACAAGGAATCGCGAACGTGCGGATTGAGCTACCGGCATACCCTCAACAGCTCGATATCTTGACGGGACTACCGGAGAGTCGGACTGTATGGCACTACGGTGTCGAACTTGATGGTCTGCACTACAACAACGAGCATCTGCAAGTACTGCGTAGTCGGGCACGCAACTATCGGACGCAAGTGCAGTTGAAGCGCCACGAAGATAACGTTAGCTACATCCACGTCCTTGACGACGAAGCTCGAAGCTATTTCAAGGTACCCGTTACACATCGGTTCGCGAGCTATGCCGAAGGCCTGACCTTGCACCAGCATCTTTTGATTCGACAGCGCACGAGGCTCGCTCATGGAAATAAATGGAACGATGAGCACCTGCTACGCGTGAAGGCTGAGATTCAGTCCATGATTCGAGAAGCTTTGCGAGGAAAGAAGCTACGAGATCGCAAGCATGCAGCGTCTCTAGATATTATGGATAGCGAACGGGTATTTTCAGATGGATCGGAAAGTGGACGTCGCTCACGTAAGTCCAGCCGTTCGAGATCCCCGGATTCGCAGCGACAAACCTGCGATTCCTCCGATATTGGGCCGTTGCCGGATCTGAATGGATCTCCGAATCCTAGGTACCAAGGAGATGCCCGTGGGTACTGATATCCAAACAGCAAAAAGAGACCCTCTTGAGTTTCTTGCAACGATTGGTCTACCTGAGGACGCGAAGAAGTCACGCGCCCTGGTCGTCAGGTTCTCGATACGAAAAGAACTCATCCACTACGACCGCTTTTGCATCGCATTGCGACGGATCGCCGGTATCCATCGTCAATGGCGCTCGGTGTCACCGGGGGCTCGCGCGTTGGCATTGTTGGGGCACACCGGAACAGGGAAATCCACGATTCTGAGGTTCTATGCTAGTCAATTCGAGCAGTTTGAAACTACCGAAGGTCCCATTATTCCGGTGCTCTATGTTGTCGTGCCGTCGAGACCGAGTATCAAGAACCTCGCGCAGGCGATCCTTGACGCCCTAGGTGATCGTATATATAGACGTTCGGCGGAGGATAAGACGGTTTACCTCGTGGAGTTGCTCAAACAATGCAGGGTTGAAATGTTGATCATCGACGAGTTTCAGCATTTTGCTGATGCCGGACGTATCGCAGAAGCAAATCGTGCAACGGATTGGCTGAAGAACCTTATGGAGGCCAGCGGTGTCACTGTGATCGTGGCGGGTCTGCCGAACAGCGCTGAGGTCTTGAAGGCTAATCCGCAGTTAACTCGGCGATTCTCTGCAATCCATGAAGTGCGTCGGTTTGATTGGATGGTTCCCGACGATCGACGAGAGTTCGGGGGCGTTCTGAAGTACATGCACAGTCGCCTTCCGTTGCCTTGTCCCGACCTGCACTCCTCAGAATTTGCAATGAGGATGTATGTGGCTTCAGCCGGCGTGATCGACTACGTTGCCAAGATCATCGATGGCGCGGTCGTGCTTGCAATGGAGTGCGGTAAGACGACGCTGAGTCTCGCATTGTTCGAGCAAGCTTTTACCAAGGAGGTGTGGTCGGGCGGGACGAATAGACTCAATCCCTTTCATCCAGATGCCGAACTACGTGACCTCGTTGGTACAGACGAGCCGTTCTGGTATCTCGCTCACGACGTGAACGGCGATGGCACGAAATTACTATAAGCAATCGGGGTCTGCCGCAATCGCTTCCCTACCTAGGATGCTTATGCATCCCGTTATTCAGGTTGGGGAGGCGAGCACGGCCTACATGAAACGCATTGCAATTAGCAACGGGCTGTCACTAGATCGCCTCTATGGGCTTGGCGTTATCCTTGATGATGAGGTTCTTGAACATGCGCTTTCGTGGGATAGAGTCGCGCCCCCGATCGAGGCGAGGCGATACTTGACTAGCTTGATCAGTATGCGTCGCTCAGCACCGAGGGCGTGGTTGATCAAATCGGCACGATGCTGCCCGCTTTGCTTACGCGAACAACCACTTTGGGCGGCGGAGTGGGAACTGCGTCCATATCTGGCATGTACGAAGCATCAATGCTGGCTCATTGATCGATGTGGTGCGTGTAATCGACCCATCGCATGGACTAGGAAAGCACTGTTTCGTTGCGATTGTGGTGAGAGGTTTGCCGATGCGTTTACGTCGCCTGCACCCATAAAATTTGCGGAGCTTGCTTCGCTGATCGCCCGCAAACTCCCGGATTATCGAGGTGAGCCGACCGCATTTGATGAACTTTCGTTGGACGACATGATTGATGTTGTGGTGTGCTTCGGTAGTAACGCCAAAAGCGGAAAGGGGGACCGCGGGGGCAGGACATGGTTCATGCGTGAAATGAGTGATGCCATCACGGTCCTTGAGCCATCGGCTGACGCATTGTCGGCTTGGCCCTCTGGGTTTCTTGCGCATCTACGTGCAATGCACAAGAAAATTGGTGACGAAAAGGGTTGCATCGCATCTACTTTTCGTGGCGTCTATTTCTATATTCGTTCGACCCAAAAGCGACAAGAGTTTGGATTCTTGAGAGAGTGCTTCTTGCAGTATCTCGTTGATCACTGGCCATGGCCTTCTCTGGATCGGAAAAACTCCCCGGTGGACGCCATTGCGTCTCAATTGCCGTGGATGTGGGCCGCACACGCTGCTCGCGAACTCAATATGAGAGAGGGAAAGCTCAAGGAGTTGGCCGAGAAGGGACTCATCGAGGTGAAATACCGGCCATCTCAAAGCCAGAGAATGTTGCTGGCCGTTCGGCGTGAAGACCTACCGAAGATTCGACAGGCCTTGCATGAGCAGGCTGGTATCAAGGCGTTGCGAAATCTCGGGATCTCGGCTCGACGGCAGATCGTGTTGCTGCCGCTCCTTTTTCCGGAGGCTCAAGGAGGTACCGTACAGCTCAACAAGCAAGAAAATGTACAAGTCCTGAAATCCAGCATCGAGAACTTACTCAGACTCGCCAACGAGTTACCAGTCGTAGATCATGAGAGCAACGGACAAGTCGCGTTGGAGCGAGTACTCCGATCATGCGCTTGGCGAAACGACATGGTCGAGCATCTCTTTCAGTTGATTCTGAGTGGCGACATGAAACCGGAAGCCGTGTTGGCGGGAAAACCCGGGTTCACGGGTTGGCTGTTTGGTCGAGAGATGCTGGAAAGAATAAAGTTGCAGGGCTCGCTGACACGGCTGGGGGCATATTCGCAGGCGGGCGCCAACGCGCTTCCGGCGCTGGCGCCGCCAAACCGGATGATATCGACGCCGTCGTGAAGGCGGTTTCGCCCACGCCCGTCAACGCCATCCTCGTCAGCCCCGACACGCAGACCGTAGATTTCAAGAAGCTCGGCGTGCGGCGGGTCAGCGTTGGTGCGATACGAGGTGGCAGACCGACGGGCTGCATGGGCACCCTCAGCAATCGCAGCGGGACGGTGAGCGGCGGCACGTGAAGGCGCTCAGCCGTCGCATCACCTGTCGATCGTCGGCGCGAACCGTCGCAGGTTTGACTTGCCCATTCGGTGTAATGAGAGCGGTTGAGCGGACCAACGGTTCAGTGCCCGGCTTCCTTTACGGACAAGTTGTTGACGATGGATTTCGCCGGGGCCGCGACCTGTGCTGCATTCTGTGCAAGCTGAACCTGGTTCTGTTCGGGAACCGTGCCGTCGAGGGTAACGGTGTTTCCGCGTGCAACAACACGGATGTCCGAGGTGGCGAGTCCTTGCGTCCGTGTCAACGCCTTGCGGACTTGTGTTTCGATGTGCCAGTTTGCCCGGCGCGCTTGTTTCTTGCTGATCGTCGTTGCAGACGAGGCCGGAACTGATGGCGTGCTTTGAGCGAACGCGGCGGTGGTGACAACGAACACCGGGACGAGTGCCAATGCTGCAAGTTTGAAATGGCGCATTTCTTCCTCTCTGTTAGACAGTGCCGAGACGATGGTCATTACCGGTCTCGGTGTGTGGGGGGAAAGCCTTGGTCGATGGACCGACGCGGAAATCACGCGCGAGGGTCATCTAGACGACGCAGACAACGACAACCCCGACATGGCGGTAGTTCAGCCTTCGTCGGGGTCAGCGCAGTGTCCGACACTCCCCTGACAATGATTTTCGAAAACGCACACCTGATTATTGGATAGAACGAAGTAATACCGTCCTACAGATTCTGTTGCGCTCGGTTCGTCTTTCGAGACGGTCGGGAAGAGACCGATGTTCGGGATGACGACGAGATCGCCGTCCATACCTCGACGCATGTGCAGAGAGGGGGCGACCTGTCGATGAAGTGGCTCCTACGTCCAGTCCTTCGCGTCATCGACGGTCGTCTTGTAACCGGGAAAATGGTGAAACGGTTCCTGTCGGCGAGAGACGACGGGGACCGGATTTCGTGACGGAGCAACCCGTACGGGAACCGATCGATTCGGAGCCATCCTCCGATGCGTTGAATCGTTGTTGCCAGCGATCATGCATGCGAGTCGACCGTCGGTCGAGATCTGCTCCAGCGGCGTTACCAGATCCGTTTCAACCTCGGTCATCGTATCGGTAAGAGGCCGCTTTTGTGTCATATGACCGAAGCCGGTCGCGCACGCGACTATGGCGGTCAGACAGGCTACGCGAAACGAGATCGCGTTCATCGATTTCATCGGACTGGCTCCTATGTCAGGTACGCAGAGGTGCACTTCGAATCCGGGCCGCTCTCGATTGAGCCGCTATGCGCAGTGCATTTGCATCATTGGCGAAGCTTGATTCGAATCGACTACAAAGCGTTTCGCGATGGATCGCCGCGCTTCAAAAATGCACGCTCATGGGTCTAGCGGCGTTCGGCTACTCCCCGCCAGTATGGTCGAGCCGCGCGTGTCGATCTGCAATCGGCCGTGCGAACGCCAAATGGATTCCGGATATTTCCTGACATAGTCGCTTCGCCTGCTTCGCAACTGTTGCGGTAGCGGTGTCGAGACGCGAATGCGCGTCGCGGCCATCTACTCGATCGACCCAGGAGCATATTCAATGTCGTCTCCCGGCCCTTCCCGCCCCCCGTTTCTTGCGATAACCGCCATCGCGCTTATCGTATTCTCATCAGCTTTGGCATTCGCGTGGACTGGAGGTTGGCTTACGCCCGCCCGGTTGAGCGGCGCTGAGCTGATCGATTCACTGCAGTCCAATACCGGCAAGGTATTCCCCGGGTTTCGCCGAGCCCATACAAAAGGCATTTGTGTCGCGGGGCACTTCGATTCGAACGGTGCGGGTAGCGCACTGTCGTCGGCAGCGCTTTTCCGCGTCGGCTCGGTGCCTGTAACAGGTCGCTTCAATACCGGAGGAAGCGTGCCGACTGGTGCGGACAGCGATCAGATATTTCGTGGACTCGGCATGCGATTCGCGCTGGCCGACGGTGAAGAGTGGCGAATGGCGCTCGATCAAACGCCAATCTTCGTCGTGTCGAATCCGGCCGATTTCGTCGCACTGCAGATCGCATCGACCCCGGTTCGTGCTACGGGACAGCCTGATCCCGGCACAATGAAGGCGTTCCTCTCAACGCATCCGGAGACCCAGCGCTTCTTCGATTATCTGGAGAAGACGCCAATGTCCTCCGGCTTTGCAAACGGCACGTACTACAGCATCAACGCGTTTCGCTTCATCGACGCGCAAGGCGCAACACGATCGGTGCGCTGGCAATTCGAGCCGGAGCAGCCGTTCACGGCATTGGACAAGCGTACGGCTGCTGCACTGCCAGCAAACTTCCTCTTCGACGATCTGCTCGAACGCGTCCATGAGGGGCCGGTGAAGTGGCACCTTGTGCTCGTGCAAGCCAATTCGGCGGATCGCACCGATAACGCAACGATCGCGTGGGATGGACCACATCGACGGGTCGACGCCGGTACGCTCGTCTTCGATGCAATTGCGACGGAAGCGGACGGACATTGCCGCGACTTCAATTACGATCCGCTGATGTTGCCGAAAGGCATCGCACCATCCGACGATCCGCTTTTGCCCGCGCGCTCCGCAGCCTACTCGGTGTCGTTCTATCGACGTGCAGTGGAAGGGCCGCGCCCGGATGCCATCACTCTCGAACACGATCATGGAGCCGCGAAATGACGAGCCGAAACCCGACCTTTTCCGTGCCGGCCCGTGCGCTGCACTGGCTGATGGCCGTGCTGATCATCGCGATGCTATTCGTCGGAGCCGGCATGGTATCGACCGTTAGTGCGCGTTATCCGCAATTGCTTGCGTTGCATCGGCCGCTCGGTATCGCGATCCTGTTACTGGCGGTGATCCGACTTGGCGTGCGTTTGACGCACCGGCCACCACCGTTGCCGTCCGACATTCCACTATGGCAGACCATAGTAGCGAAGCTGTCGCATTACCTGCTTTACGCGTTGATGATTGCAATGCCGCTCATCGGTTGGGCGATGCAGTCCGCCGGCGGCTATCCGATCGTGATGTGGAAAGGCGTCGAGCTGTTTCCGATCCTGCCGCACGACATCGTCGTCTACGGTCAGCTGCGTCGGCTGCACGGGCTGCTCGCGTATGCGTTTTTCCTGCTGATCCTTGGTCACCTTGCCGCTGCGCTCGTGCACGCATGGATCCGGCGCGACGGTGTCTTCGAAAGCATGGCAGGCAGCCGATAGCGGCACGTCGGGTTCCTCCGGCGGACCGGGCGCCGGACTTGGGCCGCGTCAAGGCGCGAACGTGCTTTGGGGCGCAACCACCCGCCGGGGGCACTTGAGTGAAGGCATCGTGAGCGGGATCCATAAGTAAAAGGTATGTGGTGTATGCGAAGCATGTATTTTTCGTATGGCTCACACACACCTACATTGTCGATACCCCCTCCCTTCCGAGAGAACAGCGATGAAATCGACAATGCCTAGCACGACGGCAGCCCATAGCCGACAAAATCTCGGGGACAAGATTCGGCAATTCACACCGAACTGGTTCGCGATGACGATGGGCAACGGAATCGTATTTCTCGTCATCGCCGGATTGCCGTGGCACTTTGCAGGGCAGATGACGTTGGCCCACACGTTGTGGATGGCCGATAGCGTGCTTTATGTCTTGTTTGCCGGCATGCTGTTGGCGCGCTGGATCTTCTATCCGGAGACGATTCGCCCGATGTTGCATCATCCGCTGCAGTCGATGTTCCTCGGCGCGGTGCCGATGGGGCTCGCACCCGTCATCAACGGCCTGGTGCTCTTTGCCGGCCCGCACGGAGGCGGGGCTGCGAGCCAACTGGCGTACGGCTTGTGGTGTGTGGATGCGGTGCTGGCAGTGGCCGTCGCCGTCGGTGTGCCGTACATGATGTTCACCGCACAGGATCACGCGCTCGAGCGCATCACCGCCGTGCTGCTGCTGCCGATCGTCGCGCCTGAAGTGGCTGCGTCGAGCGCCGCCGTGCTCGCGCCGCATGTCGACGCACAGACCGCGCGCTTCCTGGTGACCGCTGGTTACGTACTGTGGGCCGTATCGGTGCCGCTCGCCTTTACCGTACTCACGGTCGTCTTCTTCCGGCTGGTGATCCACAAGCTTCCGCATCGTGATCTCGGTCCGTCCAGCTGGCTGACGCTCGGGCCGATCGGCACCGGCGCGCTGGGCTTGCTCGCGCTCGGCCACGTCGCACCGGATGCATTTGCCGGGACGCCGTTCGAGGCTACAGCAACTGTCGCGCGCGACATCGGCTTGATCGGCGCTTTGCTGCTCTGGGGCGTGGGCCTCTGGTGGCTGGCCATGGCGATGCTGTTCACACTGAAGTATTCCCGCGACGGGCTGCCGTTCAATCTCGGATGGTGGGGATTTACATTCCCGCTCGGCGTCTACACCGTCGTGACGCTCAGTCTCTATCGAACCACCGGCTTTGCCGCGTTTGCCGCGCTCGGGATTGCGCTCGCGGCGCTGCTCGGCGGGCTGTGGTTGACCGTGCTGTCCCGCACGCTGCACGGCCTCGCCCGCGGCGAACTGTTCCACGCCCCCTGCCTCGTCGGCCGGGCACGACCCGCCACCGCCTGAACGAATCGTTGAACGCGCTCCCACCGACCGCACGTTCACTAAGCGGCCGGCCGGCGTGGAGCGATGCCATGACCATCACCGAACCTTCGAAGGAGATGCAGCATGTCCAAATCAGCACGCCGTGTGGCCGTGACCGGGGCGGCCGGTCAAATTGCCTATTCGTTGTTGTTCCGGATCGCCCGCGGCGATCTGCTCGGCGACGATCAACCCGTGATCCTTCAACTCCTGGAACTGCCGCACGCGCTCGACGCGCTGCGCGGCGTAGTCATGGAACTGGAAGACTGTGCATTCCCGTTGCTGCAGTCGGTCGAAATCAGCGATGATCCGCGCGTTGCGTTTCGCGACGCCGATTACGCGATGCTCGTCGGCTCGCGTCCGCGCGGAAAAGGCATGGAACGGCGCGATCTGCTGGCCGCGAACGCCGCCATCTTCCGTGCCCAGGGCTATGCGCTCAATGAAGTGGCGAACAGGCAGGTCAAGGTACTCGTCGTCGGTAACCCGGCCAACACCAACGCGTGGGTGGCACGCTACTACGCTCCCGACCTGCCGGCGGATGCCATTACCGCGATGATCCGTCTCGACCACAATCGCGCCGTATCGAAGCTGGCCGCCCGATGCGGCGTAGCGGTGGATGCCGTCACCCGCATGGCGGTTTGGGGCAATCATTCGCCGACCATGTTTCCGGACTATCGTCATGCGCTGATCGACCAACAGCCCGCCCCGCTGCGGGTCGGCGACGAACGGTGGTATGTCGAGACGTTCATTCCCGAAGTCGCCCGCCGCGGCACCGCAATCATCGAAGCGCGCGGTGCATCGTCCGCGGCGTCGGCGGCCAATGCAGCGATCGACCAGATGCGCGACTGGATTCGCGGAAGCGACGGCCGGTGGGTGTCGATGAGCATCGTGTCGGACGGCGAATACGGCATTCCTCGCGGCCTGATGTTCGGCATGCCGACGATTTGCAGCGAAGGTCACTATCGTATCGTCCCGGATCTTAAGGTCGACGCGTTCGCGCGTGCCCGTATCGACGCATCGATCGTGGAGCTCATGGACGAAATGCAGGCCGTGCGAACGATTCTTGCGTTGTAGAGCGATTCGAAACGCATCGAAACCGCGTGCAATTTCTGAAGCAACTCACATAAATGGACCCATCATGTTCAGCTCCTTGAAAAAGAAGACGGCTATATCATTCGTAACCCTAATGGTATCGTGCGGCGCGTTCGCTCATGAAACTGCCGATCCGACGATACGGCGTGACGCGCGAGACGGCGTCGTGCGTTTGTACGGAGCCGGCGGCCCGGATACCGCGTTCCAGAAGGTTGCAAAGGTCTTCACTGACGAAACCGGTATCAAAGTGGAGGTGACGGGCGGGCCGGAGCCGATGTGGAGCCGCAAAGCGCAAGCCGACGCCGATATTCTGTGGGGGACGTCGGAAGAAGATATGGCCGGCCTGCTGGAAACCTACACGGTGTTTCAATGGAGTGACGTCGCGCCGATCTATATTCGTCCAGCTGTCATTGCCGTGAAGAAGGGCAATCCGAAACACATCCGCGGCTTTGACGATCTGCTCGCGGATGGCGTACGTATCGTCGTCACCGAAGGCGCGGGCGTGGCGAATACGTCCGGCACGGGTACGTGGGAGGACATCGCCGGCCGCATGGGACGCCTCGACGACGTGAGGCGGTTCCGGCGGAACATCGTCGGATTCGGCACGGGCAGCGGGCCGAGCTTCAGGATGTTCGTCGAAAAGGACGCGGATGCGTGGATCACGTGGCCCGACTGGCCGATTACACATGCCGAGAAAGCGGATTACGTTAGCTTGCCCGCGAACAGGGCGATC
Organism: Burkholderia sp. CpTa8-5; assembly: GCF_017815045.1. Lineage (NCBI taxonomy): Bacteria > Pseudomonadati > Pseudomonadota > Betaproteobacteria > Burkholderiales > Burkholderiaceae > Burkholderia > Burkholderia sp. CpTa8-5. The sequence continues at coordinate 269,817 of NZ_JAGIQD010000008.1, read as the reverse complement.
TGGAGAGACGTCAATGTTGCGCTCGCCCCGGATGCCGATCCTGAAGCAAGACAGTTCCTCGATTTCCTGACCAGTGATCGGGGAGCCGCAATCATGAAGACGGAGGGTTGGGTGCGTTGAATGGATTCCGGAGTGGAACGACCAATCTACGTTGGCTGTTCCGCCCGACTATCAGTGGGCATGCATCGAATCGAGCCAGCGAGGCGAAGGCGCCTTCAGATGAAGGCGCCTTCGCGATATACGGTCCGGGATCGGCATCGATGCGCTGTGCGCGATGAACGCCGTCCCGGACTGTGGATTCAGCACATGCCGCCGTTTGCACGAACGACCTGGCCGTTGATCCACGCGCCTTCCGGGCTGGCCAGAAACGCGACGACGGCCGAGATGTCCGACGGCTGCCCCAATCGTTCGAGCGGATTCATCTTCGCCATTCGATCGATGAGCTCCGCGCTCTTGCCGGCGAGGAATAGCTCGGTGGCCACGGGGCCGGGTGCCACGGCATTGACGCTGATGCCTCGTCCGCGTAGTTCCTGGGCGAGCACCTGAGTCAGCCCCTCCACCGCGCATTTCGTCGCGATATAGACGGCATACGTCGGCAAGCGCACACCGGTAACGCTTGTCGTCAAGTTCATGATCCGGCCGCCGTCGCGAACACGGCGAGCGGCCTCGCGCGATACATTGAACGCACCCTTGAAGTTGATCGCAACCGTTCGGTCAAAAGTCGCATCGTCGAAGTCTGCGATCTTCGCCTGATTCATGACGCCTGCGCTGTTGACGACGACGTCCACGCGGCCAAAAGCCTTCTCCGTCGCGTCGAACATCGCAATGGTCGCGGCCGGATCGGCGATGTCGGCCTTGACGAGCAACGCGTCGCCGCCGCTCTCGCGAATCGTTGCGGCGACTTCCTCGGCCGGCGCCGCGTTGCTGGCATAGTTCACGACGACCTTGAAGCCGTCGCGTGCGAGACGAATCGCGATTTCCGCGCCGATCCCGCGCGAAGAACCGGTAACGAGGGCTACCTTTTCGGAAGGTTGGATCATGTCATGCTCCTGGAGTGTATGCCGGGCCACTGCGAACGAAGGTTCGTCGCACGTCGGGCCCGGACGTTGGCGGGAAGATGTCGGTATCGAGATGACACATTGCTACGCCATTACAACGACGCAGTTAAATCGATTCAGGACGCCGGCTCACGGCGATGTGCGGAGGTGCGGCGCAAGAAGGTCGGACAGTCCGACGCGATGCAGCATCTCGGCGCGCAGCCGGTCGAGCACGGCGAAGCCCACGTTCGCGCCGTCTTCGGTCGGATCGACATGCACGCGGAACGGGCGCTTGCCTGCAGGCTTCGCGACTACGTCCACGATCGCATCGGCGACGAGATCCGCATGGGCGTCGGGCGGTACGATCGCGGCGAATGCCTCTTGGACTTCGTGCCCGAAGTTCTTGTAAGGGCCGGCGTCGTATTCAGCCGCGCGAGCCGTGTCCGCCGGGGCTCCGGCGTGAGCGAAATGATTCGTGCCCTGCGTAAATGCGCCAGGGACGATGATTGACGTCTCGATTCCCCAGCGCGACAACTCGCGTGCGTACAACACGGCAATCGCATCCATTGCCGCCTTCGCACCAAAATACGGTGCGAGATAGGGCGGTGTGCCGCCCGCAGCGCTGCTGCTCGATACCCACACCAGCAATCCTTGCTGACGCTCCCGGAAGTGCGGGAGGACTGCCCTGTTCACCCGCTGGGTACTGACCACGTTAATGTCGTAAAGCTGCGCATACTGCTCGGGCGTAAACGCTTCGGCCGGGCCGAAGGCCATGTGCCCGGCGTTGTGGATCAGCACATCGATGCCGCCGGCCTGCTCCAGAACGGTCGTGATTGCGCGTTCGACGGACGCGTCGGATTGCACGTCGAGTTCAAGCGTGCGCAGATCGATGCTGGCCGTGTGCGCAAGTGCGCTCATCTGTTCGGTTACGGCGGCGTTACGCCCTGCCGTATCGCGCATCGACGCGTAGACGATGTGGCCGGCATGTGCGAGTGCCTCTGCCGTCAGTCTGCCAAAACCACTAGACGCGCCGGTGACGAGTATGACCTTGCTCATGATGGATTTCCTTTGTGGTGAGTGAACGTTAAACGGGTGAAGGATCATGCGTCGCCGCCGCGTGCCCAGTGCTGTTCGATTCGTCCGAACTTCCATATCGCGACGGACACCGCCCATGTCGCGGCGAACAGCGCGACGATCGCGAAACCCATATGGTTGAGGTCGAGTGCTGGCAGCCACGTACCTGACGCGACGCGGATATGGAAGACGTTGTCGAGCAGACCCAGCATCTCGATCGTTCCGATGATGAGCGCGAAGCCGATCGAGAGGCCCGTGACGACGAGGTTGTAGTAGATTTTGCGAATGGGGTGCGTGAGCGCCCATCCGTATGCAAGCGTCATGAACGAGCCGTCGATCGTGTCGAACAGCAGCATGCCCGCAGCGAAGAGGACGGGCAGACAGAGGATCGCGTACCACGGGAGGCCCGAGGCGGCGCCCGCACCGGTCAGCACCAGGAGCGCGATTTCGGTTGCGGTATCGAATCCGAGCCCGAACAGGACGCCGACGAAATACATCTGACCGGGTTTGCGAACGATGCGCATCAACGGCGCGAGAAGCCGGCTGATCAGGCCGCGCGAGCCGAGGCATCGTTCGAGTTGCGCTTCATCGAACCTCCCGCTCCGCATGCTTCGAAATGCTGTGCAAAGATCGTAAAACGAAGCGATGTTCAACGCCGCTATCGAATAAAGGAAGACGCTGGAAACGATCGCGCCAACGGTGCTCGTCAGCATGCGCAGCGGCGAGCCGGCGTCGAGTACATGCACCGATAGAGAATGCATGCCGAGTGCGATGAAGAGGGCGAGTCCGAACACGACGCTCGAATGGCCGAACGAGAACCAGAACCCCACGCTCGATGCCCGCTGGCCTTCACCGATCAGTTTGCGCGTGGTGTTGTCTATCGCCGCGATGTGGTCGGCGTCGAACGCGTGCCGCATGCCCAGCGAGTACGCAGTGATCCCGGCGCCGATGCCGAAGGCGCGGGAGTCGACGCTGAGGTGGTGCGGAACGATAAACGCGACCAACGTACCCCAGCCAACGACGTGAAGAAGAACGATGAACATGCCGACCGCAACCCATGAAACGGTTGCGGTCCGGTGGTTTGAGAAACGACGAATGTCATGGCTCGCGGACATGGAAGCCTCGTCAAGAATGAGGGGAGAATCGGGGCCGCCGACGCCGGGCGGTCATTTGCTACCGGAGAGCGTCGGCGCCACCGCACACCGCCGAGTCGATTCAAACCTTGGGCACGTACGGGAACGTCGAGGACGGCTTCGATGTGACGGACTCTTTCCCGATTCCGAGACTGATCGGCGTATTTGCGGCGATCGAGAACATCACATCCGGTGCGTTATCGGTCATGGACCGCCCGTTCCATTGCGAGAAGCCGAATACGGCCGGCGTGCCGACCGTGTACGGCAGTACGTTCGGAAGCAGTCGGTGTGCGACGGCTGCTGCATAGCCGTCCGGGTCTTCGGCTGTTCCGTTGGCTCTCACCGCGCCCGCGACCGCCTTGATGAGCGTGGCGCCGTAGGTTTCGAAGTCGTCGGCCGGGCGGCCAGCGTTCAGCCGGTCGCCGAGATCCTCGTTGAACTGAGTGAAGAGCGGATGAATCATCGGGAGCCCGACGCGATTGATCGGTCGCCAGCCGCCACTGTCGGTGGCGAGTGTCGCGACCGCCCACACGCCGATTTTCCGGTTACCGTTTGCCGTGGCGAGCAATTCCGCGTCAGGCACTTCGAGAACGATCGAATACACGGTGTGACCGGCAAACAGATTGCGCGCATCACGAGGTTGCCACGTGCCCAGATCGAGCGGCTGGCCGTCCTGGAACGCGTGACCGACCGCATGAAGGACATCTGGTTCGATCCAGAACGGATCCCCTGCGCGTCCGGCCCACACTCGCAGGCCGGACGGCGTCGTAATCGTCTCATCGGTGTCGCCTTGCGCAACCACGTCGCCGGCCGCATGCGGATCCGCAGCCGAAGTTCCGACGATGCGGCGCACGACGAAGTGCTGTTTTCCGCCGGCATCCCGCTCGTCAAACGTGATGCGATAAGTCACGTCCTCGATCGCGTCCTGATTGAGGTCGATCTTGAATTCATAGAACCCTTCGGGGTGGTAGCCGGGCGTCGGTACGTCGCCGGCAATCGAATGGCAAACGTTGATGACGAATACGGTCCCGGTCTGGCCTCGAAAGCAATACAGGTCGGTGATGTCGAGACGGATGTCCTGGCGGGCGAGCGGGGAGTCGAGGTGATGCGACATGGTTCGATCCTTTCCGTAAGATCAATGAGGATGGCGGCGGTACGGCGTCGTGGACGCCGCACCGCGATGCCTCGCGCTGGATGACGGAAAGGAGTGTGACGCGCCGACCGAACCGGCGCTGTCCGGAAAGGCAGCGCCATTTCCGATTTGCACGGCATCGATACCATGCACATGTGCCGCCGTCTCCGCGGGCTTGCGGACCGGCGGCTAGATGTTATGCGCTCGCGCTACGGACGGTGCGAACCTGAAGAACGGCAACCAGCGTAATCGCGGCTGACACACAGCCATACCAGCCGGCCGCGGAATGCAGGCCCGTCCACGCATCAACCGAAGCAACCACGAACGGGGCTGTACCGCCAAACAGTGCGACACCGGTGGCATACACGACCGACATCGCGACGGCGCGGCCTCGCATCGGGAACATTTCGAGGATAACGACAATGCTCGGTGCACCAGCGATGGCAGACAAACCGGCGAATAGCGCGACCACGCAGCGTAATACGAGGGGTTGCGGATGGGTCGCCGCGTAATGGAATGCCGGTAGTACGGTCAGCATGGTAAGGGCGCGAGACAGGCCGATGGTTCTCAATCGCCCGGTTCGATCCGCGAGCCAGCCGCCAGCCAGCGACAGACTCAGCGTGACCGCGCCGACAGCCACCGTCGTCACAAAAGCGGCGTATGCAGTCGGTGGTGGACCGGCTACGCCGACCGTGGTCGCGTAGGTCGCAACATAGGTCGGTACAGTGCCGCCGAAGATCAATGCAATCGCGATGAGCCACTGCTGCCTATACCCGACCAACGTAGTACGCACAGCGCGCCCGTCGCGCGGTACCCGCCAAGTCTCGTCGATCTGGCGGCGCAAATAGAGTTGAACGGGAATGAGCATACCCGCTAGCGCGAATGGTATGCGCCAGCCCCAATGCTGAATTTGCGTGATCGTAAGAAGGTTGAATATTGCAATACCGCAACTACCAGCTGCGACCAATGCAAGTCCCTGGCCCGCCATCAGCCATCCTGCGTAGACGCCTTTGCGCTCGGGTGGACAGCGCTCGATCAGCAACGCTCCCGACGATCCCATTTCCCCACCGATCGCAAAGCCCTGCAGGATCCGGCAGATGAGTACGGCGATCGGAGCACCAATGCCCAGGGTCGCATAGCCGGGCGTTAACGCAACCCCAACCGAACCTGCGGTGACGAGTGCCGCGGTGAGTAGTAACGCTGGCTTGCGTCCGGCGGTGTCTGCATGGAGGCCGATCACCAGTGCGCCGATCGGGCGGGAGAGGAACCCGGCCGCGAACGTGCCAAGCGACAACATTCGGCCATAGGCAGCCGATGCGTGCGGGAAGAACGCATCGGCAATGAATGCGGCGAAGACCGCGTAACAGAAGTAGTCGAAAAACTCGACAGCGTTGGCAAGCACAACCGTGGCCAAGGTGCCCGCCGTAAGGCTGTGTGCAAACGCTTTGTCGGCATCGTTCCGAGATCGTCTCATGCGGCCTGGCCACCTTCGGGCGCAGATGCACGCGGATTACTGGTACCGAAGGCCCCTGGACAGCGCGGGACTGTGAAGCAGAAAGTCGTGCCTTGTTTACTGGTTTGCCCGATCCATATCGTACCGCCGTGAGCCTCCACGATTGACTTCGAGATCGGAAGACCCATCCCCATTCCGTCGCTCTTCGTGCTGGAAAGCGGTTGAAATATCGAGTCCGGCTGGGCCGCTGCGATGCCACTGCCCGAATCGGAGACTTCGAACAGTGTCTGCATATTGTCGTAGCGGCGCACGCGCACCGCCAGTTCGGGCTCGCGATCGGCGAGATTGGCTGCCGAGATCGCATGGATACCGTTTATCAACAGGTTGGTCAGCACTTGTTGAAGTTGAATACGATCGGCATACGCGCGTATTCCCGGCTCGATATCCGTTGCGACGGCGATTGAATGCGCATTCGCCTCCGATGCAACCAACAGCATCGCGGATTGCACGATTTCCGCGCAATCGACGTCGGTCGCCTCGACCGGCGCACCGACGAGAAACCCGCGCAGACGCTGGCAGATGGCCGCAATGTCGTCCGTCCAACGTGCCGCGTATCGGAATGCGGCCAATGCTTCATCGATATCTGGCTCGGGCCGGTCCATCCAGCGAGCGGCTGCGTCCAGCGCGGTCCGGACCGCGCCGAGCGGCTGACCGATTTCGTGAGTAATCGATGCAACGAGCTGCCCGACCATCGACACTCTTGCGGTTCGGGCCATTTGCGCGCGCAACGCCTGCAGGCGCTCGCTGTTTTCCTTGTGCTCGGTCACGTCGAATGCATAGAAATGCAGACGACGATACTGCGCCGGGTCGGCCGGCAGCGAACACCGCCACACGATAGGCACTTTCCTGCCGGTGAGGGTCGATAGCAGGCGTTCGCCCTGGCAAAACCCCCGCCCGTCGAACATCGCGCGCAGTACCTGCGAGTTGCTGATGCGATTCGCCGGAAGCAGCTTGCGCGATTGTTCGAAAAACAGCTCCTTCGATTCAGCTTCGAAAAGTGCGAGCGCGGCGCCGTTTGCGTCAATGAACGCGTGCAGCTCGCGCAGCTCGTCGATGACTTGCGGATGGGCGTCGATGTAGGCTTCCAGATCCGTCACGCCACGTGCCTTGAGCGAGTCTACCCACGCTTTGATACCGGACCAGTCTTCTATAAGAATCGGTATGGGCGCGTCGCGAAACAGCGAATCCGCTTCGACGCGCGCTTGCGCCTCAGGGCTCGACGACGGGTCCGAAGCATTCCGTGTCGACCGGCTCGGCGACTTTCCGTTTGATCCGTTCATGGGGCGAGTTCGAATACGTGTGAAGCGAGGTCGAGCACCGCTGGGTGTCGCGGACGAAGGCGTCGCGGGAAAGGTGCGGCGATTATACAAAACCATAATTTCCTGGGAACCGGTGGCTGCGAATCGTTACGTGGGCGCGGCATTCGGGCATGTCGCCACGGTGCGAACCGACCGACCGCGCGTCTCTAGTCTTCTTCGCTCAAGTGCGTTGTGGCTGCTCTGGCTCAATAAACGTGCGAATTGAAAAAGAGCGGATCGGTGGCAACTGCATATTGGTGCGGGCATCGGGCTGTGCCGGTGCGTCACATCAACTGAACGGAGCCAAATATGTCGGAAGTATTGAAAGTTGCGCTTGTCACCGGAGCGTCTGGTGGCATCGGCAAGGCGGTCGCATTGCGCCTCGCGGCCGACGGATTTGCGATCGTGGGCCACTACGCCGGAAATGCCGCCGAGATGGACACGCTCATCTCGGAGATCACCAGCCGAGGCGGTCAGGCAATCGCGGTCAAGGGCGATATCAGCGCGGTGGACGACGTCGCCGCACTCTATGAACATACGCTGAATGCGTTCGGACGGCTCGATGTGGTCGTCCATTGCGCGGGCATCATGCCGCTTGCGCCTATTGGCCCGGACGGTCTGGACGTATTCGACAGGACGATTCGGGTCAATCTGCGCGGCAGCTACCTGGTCATGGCGCATGCCGTGTCGCACCTGGGCGCCGGCGGCCGTATCGTCTTCTGTTCCAGTAGTGTCGTCGCGAAGTCTTTCCCCAACTACGGCGCGTACATCGCGTCGAAGGCGGGCGGCGACGGACTGGTGAGAGTGCTGGCGAACGAGATGCGCGGACGAGGGATTACGGTCAACGCGGTCGCACCTGGGCCGGTCGCGACCGAGTTGTTCCTGAAAGGAAAGACGGACGAGCAGATCGAGCGGCTCGCGCACCTTGCACCGCTCGAGCGGCTCGGCGAGCCGGACGATATTGCCCGGGCGGTCGCGTTTCTCGTCGGCGAGGACGGCCAGTGGATCAACGGTCAGATTCTTTACGCCAACGGCGGTTTTGCTTGATGTACCGGACGCCTTCGGCGAGCGGTCGCGAAGGCGTCTTCCCTCTTCTCCCCGTGCATGTCAGCCTGCGCAAGCGGGGTGTTCCGGGCGAGGGGCGAGTCCCGCCACACCTGGGACAGTGCGGCATCTTGGCGCCTGAAGAGTGTCGATCATGTGCGCCACCACGAAATCGACGAACGTTCGGATTTTCGCGTCGACGTGGCGACGCGATGCGTAAAGCACGTACACGGGAGTGCGCTCCAGTCGCTGTTCGGGGAACAGCCACACGAGCGAGCCTTGGCGAATGTCGTCGATCACGCAGTGCAGCGGCAGCGCGGCGACGCCGGCACCCGCAAGAACGGCGAAGCGCGTGGCATCTACATCGTCGATGACGATGGGTCCCTCGTGGTTCGTCGATGCAAGCTTGACGATGTTGAGTCTCGCTTGGTGTTTGGACGTCGAAACGCGCGTCGGCACGGGCGTCAGCGCATGCGCGACCACCTGGTCGAACGTATCGATTCGGCATGTCCGGAGATACCTCGGTTCCGCGACCAGCACATGCTCGATCTGGCCGATTATCCGGCTCACGTTCCCGGAATCGGGCAGTGAAGCCGTGGGTACGATTGACACATCGACGCGGTCTTTAATGAGATGTGCGGTGCCGGGTATGAATGTCACATGAACCTTGACGCTCGGGTGCTGACGTTGATATTCGACGAGACATTGCGTGACGCGTCGGAGTCCGAGCTCGGGCGAGCAATGGACGTGTAATGTGCCGTGCGGCCGTGAATAGGCACCGACGGCCTCCGCTTCCGCGTCGTCGAGATCGACGAGAACCTGCTTGCATCTGGCGTAATAGCGCTGCCCGGACTCCGTCAATGACAGGCTGCGTGTGGTGCGATTCAGCAGCCGCGTATGCAGCCGGTTCTCGAGCATCGAGACCGCACGCGACACGCATGCCTTGCTGTACTCCATCTGAACGGCAGCCGCGCTGAAACTGCCTGTTTCCACCACGCGCGAGAAGATTCGCATGCTCAGTAGCGTGTCCATTCATACCTCGCCTTCTGGGGGAGTGTCGACTGACCGACAGCAGGGTCCGGGATGGACGATCACGCGCACCAGGCTGCTGTCTCGCGATAAAAACATAGCGGGATGCTCGCTCGCGCGCCATCGTACGTTTGGATGTGCGGATACCCGATGGGAACTCCAGTCTCATCCCCCTGTATAGCAGCACCGTTGATTTCAGTTTTGTCATCCGGATGTTCGAATGGCGTCAAGCCCGATCGTCACAATGGGCTCACTGGACAACGACTGCGTCGGCTGACGTGTTTGCCGCGCGTCAACGATACGCACCCCCCTGCTTATGCGAGGTATTAGCGATGCATAACCCAATATCGACGAGCGCATGGCCAAGACCAAAAACCATCGAATCGTGCAGTGATGGTGGGAAAGGACCGACCGATTTCGCATACCTGTTAATACCTTCGTATAGTCGGGGCCAGCGGTTCCTGGCAGGAGCACGTATCGGCGATGACGTTGCCGCGTCCGCCGCAAGTCTTTCTTCAGGCGCGATTGATCGTTCTCGCTGAGGTTCGGGGCGTGAGGGCGATCATTCGTCCCCATGCCGACAAGGCGTGGTGCGGGATGCGAGCCTTGATTCGTGAATTAAACCTCGATATGACCGACCTCACCCATCGATAAGTTCGAGCAACCCTTTGTACGGCTGGTGCGACGTTGTTCGTTTCGATACCTTGTATTCACCGCGCAGGTCGTGCGCAACGTTTCATGTTTCCGTCAGGTAGCTAACCATGATTCTTTTGTCATCGAGTCCTTCCAGGACCGTCGCCGATTTCAACGCGCTTGCCGGCGCGCGCGTGTCGAGCCCTATCGCTGCCGAAACGACTTGGCGCGAGCCTGGGGCCGGTCGCGATATGGACATCGCGCTTTCGCGCTGGACGCGCAATGGCACCGAGACGCTCGAGGTAGCGAACGATTGCAGCGAGAATTGGCACTGCATCGGCATCAACCTCAAATGTACGGTGCTGACTTTCACCCACGCGGGGCGCACTCTCGTCCAGGGACGGTTGACGGCGGGCGCTGCGCAAGTCACGGCGCCGGGCGTCGCGTGCCGCGCGGTGTTTGACGCACCGAGTGACGTGCTGCATTTGTTCGCGTCGCAAGCAGTACTGGCCGAATGCTATGCCGACCTGTTCAATCGCGCTCCTTCGGCCGACATCGTTATCGATGACCCGCGTCTCATCCGGGATCCTGCACTTGAGCGACTCGGTCAGGCACTGGCCGTGTCTCACACGCAGGACGCGGCGTTGGGGAAGGTTTTCGCCGACAGCGTCAGCCTTGCAATCGTGTCGCGTATCGTGGCCAGCCACTTCGCGACGAACAGGAGCGAGGTGCGCGGTGCGGCTGCGCTGCCGTCGTGGCGCATGCGGCGCGTGGTCGAGTTCGTCGAAGCGCACCTCGCCGACTCGATCGGGCTCGCCGACATGGCACAAAGTGTCGGGCTGACGCGGATGCACTTTGCCGCCCAATTTCGTCGAGCCACCGGATTGCGGCCGCACGAGTATCTGATGCGGCGGCGCATCGAACGCGCACAGCAGCTACTGCTCGAATCACGGCATGGCTTGCTCGATATCGCGCTGGGTTGCGGCTTCCGTTCGCAAGCCCATTTCACGACGGTGTTCAAACGCTTCGTTGGAGAGACTCCTTTTTGCTGGAGGGCGAAGGCAAATGTCGATCGATGAACGGGTACCGGTTTTCCTTGCCATTAGCGCGGGATTTCTTCGTGATAGTTATCAGTTCAGTGGCCGCGACGCCGTCTTTCACGTCTCGCATGCCTTGCCCGGTTGTATGTGCGCCGGGGCGTGCTCGTCGAATGACGCCCGCGAGATGGACGAGCACGCTCGCCGATGTGATGAGCCAGGTGACCTGGGATAGTCGAGGCGGCGGCGCCGCTTGTGGCACACGCTTGTCGAAACCGTGAAACCTATGACGTAACGAGGACGATAATGAACTTCTCGACCGACGCGATGGTGATGGATCCATGGCAGCAGACGCTGAGCCTGCTTTCCCAATTGTGCCGCAACGATGTGCGACCGCTGGCGCGTGCGATTGGGCCGTTGCATGCCTGCGGGACGGCGCATCAGGCGCGTCCGCGAACGGCAGGTGCTGGGCGCCGGGCCGTTTCCGTGAGTTTCGTCGATCGTGTTAGCTCGACAGCGGTGACGATCGCATGGCGCGATTCGACGCACTGCTCGTATGGCGACCAGACCTGGCATGTGACCCGCGCTCGCACAGGCGGGATGTGCGCACTCAGTGGGCGGCCTGTCCGGATTGGCGATGCCGTCTATCAGCCCCGCGGCCGTCCGAGGCCGCTCAATGCCGGTGCGATGATTCTGGAGTCGGTGCTGCGCGAAGCGGAAGCTGATCACTGAAGGCAGCGGCGATGCGGCAAGCGGCGGGCTTCGCTCGAACGGAAAATCCGCTTGCCCGCCCTATCGGCTCGCCATCTTCTGGAACGGTCGATTCGTTGAATGGACCGAGTGGGATTTTCAAGCGTCTTTGAACGCGAAATGCCTGACATCCGCGCGCTAGTCTGCGCCCACTGCCATCGCAGTGTTCAGCGTGCCGCTCGCCACCAGGTCGAACAATGCCTGGCTGCTGGGCGACAGCGATCGCCCTTTCGCCCAGACCATGTGTAGCGGTCGCACGATCCGCATGTCCTCGACTTCGATAATGGCCAGTTCTCCGCGTTGCAGCTCATTCGTGATGCTGAGCGTCGAGATGTAGGCTAGCGCGTGCTGAGACAGCAGCATCCGCTTGATCGCTTCGGTATGGCTCACCGACATCAGCGGCTCGATCTCGAGCCCGGCGCGACGATACGATTCTTCAATGATCGCGCGCGTTCCGGACCCAGGCTCGCGCATGATAACGGTCCGGTCGACCAGATCTCGTGAACGTACTTTCGTACCAGCAAGTGGGTGACCCGCCGCTGCGACGACGGCGATTTCGTCGGAGCCGATGCGTCGAGCATGGAGAATGGAATCGTCGAAAGGCCCCTCGATGAAGCCAATCGTGAAGCTCAAGTCGTGCAAACCCGCTTCCACGCGCTCGGTGTTCGTGACGGTAAGATCGATGGCGACACGTGGGTGGCGTGCATTGAACTGTGCAATTGCTTCCGGCACGAAAAAAACGCCGAGTGTGGCGCTCGCGCCGATCTTCATGTGGCCCGAGCCGAGGCCCGTGAGCTCCGCGAGTTCTTTTTCGGCGGTATCCGAGAGTGCAAAGATGCGGCTTGCATACTCATAGAGCAGCTTGCCGCCCTCCGTCAGTGCCACGCCACGCGGTAGCCGATCGAACAGCACGATGCCGAGACGATCCTCGAGCTCGCGGACCTCCCGGGTGACGGCCGGCTGGCTGACGTGTAAACACTCCGCGCCGGCACTGATGCTGCCGGCGCGTGCGACTTCATAGAAGGCGAGAAGATGGGTGAAGTTCATGGGGTGCGGGAGAGGCGACGGCTGCTGCGCACTACGCATACCCGGCTGAACTGCCGAGCGGGCGGGCTCGGCTGAACAGTGTGCGGTGCATCAGCGTTCAACTGCCGAAATAGGGATTGCAGAAGCTTGCCGGGCCGACGCACGACGCGGAAGCATGCGTGACGGCGTGAGCGTGCTTGCCGCTTGCCGAGGTACCGTCCGTCGGTGCGCTGCCATAGCCGCTCGCCGTCTGCTGCTCGGCAGCGACCTTTGCTTCGGCTGCTTGAATGTCCGCCGGATACTGCGGATCGTTTCCGGTCGCCGGATTATAGCCAGCGCGCTCGACGCGGACCAGATCGGCGCGCACCTGCGCGCGCGTGAGCGGCGTATTGCTTTGCGCAAAGCTGAGCGCGGGAGCGGTGAGAGTACCGAGAACGAGGGCGACGCATGCAAGCGTTTTCATGATAAAGCTCCTTGAGTTGAGTGGAATGCGACACATCTTTCACTGTCGATCGATCCGTAGTTGTCCAACAGCGTTTGCCTTTACCGGATATCGGCGGCGTCGCGATGGATTGCGAGTCGATGAAACAAGGATATCGGCGCGCCTCGCTCACGAAAAATGCATTGTTTCGATGCGTGCCATACACCCCGGTTATGGCTTTCAACTCGCCTGGTTGTCGACGCCGGACGGGCCTGCCTGCGGCTTGCGGCCGTCGATGGCGTTCAGGTAATGCGCCAGCGCGTCGATCTGGTCCGGCGAAATGGGTGCGCCGAACGCATTGCGCATCTTCGTGATCTCGACCTTCCATTCGTCGGTGGTGAGTGGCGGTTGCCGTAGCACCATGCCCGTGGAGTGGCACATCACGCAATTCGCGTTGGCTATGTCCGCACCGAGACCGGGCGGGAACGTCGAATGGCCGGGCGGTAACGTTACGGTGAGTGCGCTCAGGTGCACCGGCGGCGCGATGGCGTCCTGGCGTGCCGCTTGCGCCGCAATGGACTCGGGCAGGTAGTGCCGGCCCACCAGGCCGAGCAGCGCACCAACGCCAATGGGAACCGTCAGCATCACCGCCATGCGCTTCAGTCTTGCGTTCATGTTGTCGCTCCTTGTCAAGCCACGTCGAGCTGAATCGATTCGATGACGTTGCGCATGAAACCTGCGCCGTTCCAGTTCGGTGTGGCCGGCTGGGCTTGCCCCGTCGAGTCGATGGCGCGCACCATCAGCGTTTGCGGGCCGCGCTGTGCGAAGCGCAGGTTTGTCTGCCACTGGCGGAAGCTGTATTTGCCGTAGTCGTGGCCCAGGTGCGTATCGACCCAGTTTCGACCACCATCCGTCGACAACTGCACGCGCGCCAATGCGTTGATGCCGCCGAACGCAATGCCGCGCACGAGCGCGGGTTGCCCAGCGGCCACTTTGTCGCCCGTCTTGAGGTTGGTGAAGAACGAGCGCGGCAACATCCGGTTGATGGGAATCTGCGGCACGTCGGTCTCACCGGGCCGCACGTTGGCGAAGTGATTGGCCGGCACCTTGTATGCCTTGGCGGTCCAGAAGTTGTCGTCCGGTGTGTCCAGCACTTCGATGTCGGTCACCATCTTTACCCAGTACGTCGCATACCAGCCCGGGACGACGAGCCGTAGCGGATATCCGTTGAGCAGCGGCAGCGGTTCTCCGTTCATCGCGTAGGCGAGCATGACCTCGCCGTCGCGTGCATGGTCGATTTCCACGGACTTGAGGAATTTGGGCGTTTGCGGAATCACGCCCGAATCGAGCCCGTTGAATCGAACGCAAACGGCATTGGCGCGCACGCCCGCATGGTCGAGCACGTCCTTCAGACGAACGCCCTTCCATAGCGCATTGCCCATCGCGCCGTTGCCCCACTGGCCGCCAGGCACACGCGGGCTGAAGAAGCCGCGCGAGTTGCCCGAGCATTGATTGACGGCAGCGATTTCGTAGCGTGGGAACCTGCGCATCAGGTCGTCGAGCGAAAGACTCAATGTGCGCTTGACCGCGCCGTGAACAGCGACGCGGTACGTGGCCGGATCGATGGAATTCGGAATGTTGGCAAGGTGCCAGCGTACGTAGAAGCGGTCGTTCGGCGTGAACACACCCTGGTCGAAGACGTCGAATGGTGTTTCGAGCAACGGTGGACGCGTGCGCTGCAGGATCACATTGGATTTTTGCGGCAGGTCGGAGGTGAGCGGCCGGCTGCCGTTCTCGAACGGCAGCTCGATGGTGCTGCTCTGCATGCCGCGTGCGAGGGTGGGCACCATGAATGCCGCCGCACCCAGCGCGCCGAGACTGCCCAGCAGGCGGCGCCGGTGCAGCGAGACCGGATCGTAATCGTGTTGGCTCATGAGATGCTCCAGGTCTGTTCGGTGGACAAAGCGCGCGCGGGGCGCGACGTGCCGGTGCGGTGCGCTCGCATATCCGCGCGGATCGCGAGCCGGCCGGCGTTGAGCGTGACGGACATCGAGCTCGCGACCATCAGCGCGGCAGCGGTGGCGGGCGATACGTAGCCGAAAACGGCAGCGGGAATCGCGAGCGCGTTGTAGATGACCGCGGCGGCGAGGTTCTGGTGCACGACGCGTGCGGTGCGGCGTGCGAGCTGCAACGCAAGGTCGAGCTTTTCGACTCCCGCATCGACGAGCACGATGGATGCGGCGGCCATCGACGCGGGCGACGCGCTGCCGACGGCGATGCCGATATCGGCCGCGGCAAGGGCCGGCGCATCGTTGAGGCCGTCGCCCACGAATGCGACCGCGCCGCGACCCGCGGCCTGTGCGTGAACGATGTGTGCCGCCTTACTCTCGGGAGACTGCGCCGCGAGAACGGACTCATCGCCCAAGCCCACGGCTTGCGCGACGGCGCACCCGACGGTCAACCGGTCGCCGGTCAGCATGGTCACCGTTGCGCCGTGCGCGCGCAGCGACGCCACGGCGTCCCCGGCGCCCTCGCGCGGGCGATCCGCGAAGCCGAGCACGCCGCGCCAGCGACCGTCGCGGGCGACATGGACGGCAGTGTTCATATCGTCGGTTTCGGGTACCTGTACGCCGTGACTGCGCAGGAATGCGGCGGTGCCGGCGAGAATGCATTCGCCGTCCGCGCCTTCCCATGCCACACCGGCACCGGGCACCGCGCGCGATGTGCCGCGCGGGGCGTCCACGGCATCGGCGAGCCTGTCGGCCGCGACGCGCATGCGAATGGCCGCCGCAATCGGGTGCTCGCTGCCGCGTTCGGCACGCGCCGCTTCCTCGACGAGTTCGGCTTCGCGGACGCCGCTTGCGGCGCGTGCGCTGACAAGTCGTGGTTTGCCCTCGGTCAGCGTGCCGGTTTTGTCGAGGAAGAACGTGCAGAGTTTGCCGGCCTTCTCGATGGCCTCGACGTCGCGAAAGAGAATGCCTTCGCGTGCCGCGCGTCCGACACCGGCGCTCAGCGCGAGCGGCACGGCCATACCGAGCGCGCATGGGCAGGTAACGACGAGCACTGCGACGGCACGCTCCAGCGCATCCGCCCATCCCATGTCCAGCAGACCGCCGCCGACGAACACCAGCAGCGCGACCATCGCGATGGCCGGGACGAGGCGGCGCGTGAAGCGCTCGGCGATGGCTTGCGATGCCGTCTTGCGGGCGAGCATCGCGCGCACGCTTGCCGCGATCGCATCCACGCGGCGCTCGCCCCAGCCGTATTTCACGCACACCAGCAGCTCGCCGTCGGCATTGAGGGCGCCGGCCTCGACGAAGCTGCCGCGCTCCACGCCGACGAGCTCGCTTTCGCCCGTCAGCAGCGAACGATCGAGCGACGACCGGCCGTCCGCGACGATACCGTCGAGCGGCAGACGCTCGCCCGGCAGGACGCGAATGATGCTGCCGGGCGCGACGCGCTTGGCGAGCACGACCGTCTGCGCGCCGTCGCTCGCGAGCACGCGCGCGATTTGCGCGGGTAAAGCGAGCAGCGTTCGAACGGCGTCCGACATGCGGCTGCGCACGCGCAGTTCGAGCCAGCGGCCAGCCAGCAGGAATGTGACGATCATTGCCGCCGAATCGAAATAGACCGTCGAATCGCCGTGCGCGACGCGCCACACGGAAAGCAGGAATGACGCGCTCGTACCCATTGCGACGAGGCAGTCCATCCCGGGCACGCGCGCACGCAATGTTCGCCACGCGGCCTTGAAGAACGGCTGCGCGCAATAACCGACGACAGGCAGTGCGGCGATGCCGGCGAGCACGGCAAGCCCATGGCGGACGGCCTCCGGCACCGTGGCTGCCGTCGTGAAGTAAAGCGTCGTCTGCGCCGTCATCACCCACATCGAGCAGAAGGCGGCGATGACGAGCCGGAGCGTCAGGTCGGCGAGTATCGCGGCTGTATGCGCGCGCCGATCCGGCGCCTCGTTGTCGGGCGTGCATTCGTAGCCGAGTTTCGCCGCAGCAGCGAGCAGATGATCGAGCGAGGTCCGGCGCGGATCCCACTCGACGGTCGCGGATTCCGACGCGAAGCTCACGCGCGCGTCGAGTGCACCGGGCTGGCGCTGCAGCACCCGTTCGAGCGCGTTCGCACAGCTCGTGCACCACATGCCGCGCACGTCGAGCGTCGCGCTGTCGGGCGCGCTGGGTGTCGTCACAACGGTTTCGCTCATGGGCGCTTCAGTTCGTCTTCGCCGGCCCACGGCGCCGTGCGGTTGCCGATCGCCGCGCGTTCGGCTTTCACGACGTCGGCCGTCAACGCGGGCGAGTGGTTACCGAAGCTCGACCGAGCGTGCGAGGCGACGGCGGCAATCTCGGCGTCGCTCAGAGTCGTACCGAACGCCGGCATCGACCCGTTAAACGTGCCGCCAGCCACCGTGATCTTGCCGGTGACGCCCAACAGGAGGATGCGCGCCACGAGCTTCGGATCGCCGTTGACCCACTCCGAGCCGGCGAGCGGCGGGAAGACGCCCGGCAGCCCCGCGCCCGTAGCCTGATGACACGACGCGCAGCGACTCGCGAAGAGCAGCGCGCCGTTGGCTGCCGCCGGCGCCGCGGCAACGGCGTCGGCGCTGCCCGGCGCGGCTTGGGAATTCGCGGCCGAGCCCGAGCCGAGGGCGGGATTGAGGAGGAAGTAGCTCACGCCCCAGACCGCCAGCGCGGCGGCCACGAGGCCGAGCAGCCAGGGCACCGGGTTGCTGCGCTCGATCGGTTCGGTATGTTCGCGTGCGCGGACGGCACGCGCGTTGTCTTGTTCGCTCATTTCATTGCTCCCGACGGATCGGCCGGCGCCGGATAGGTGTGGTTGAGGGCCGTGAGATAGGCGACGAGATCGAGCGCATCCTGCGATGCGACGACCTGTTTGCCGTCGGCCGGTGCGAACTTCGGTGGCAACTGCACGACGGCATCGCCCGGCTTCGCGTGGTCGACCACCTTGAACAGGAACGGATAGGCGGGCATCACGCTGCCTGGTGTCACCGCGCGAGGCTGATAGAGATGCGCGAGGTGCCAAGCATCGCTCGGCTGCCGGGCGCCGATGTTGAACAGGTCGGGCCCCGTGCGCGATACGCCGAGCAGATGCGGATAGTCGTAAACATAGTCCGCGGGTACGGACGGGCGCCCCCATCCGCGCAGTTGGTCCGGGCCGAGCGAGGGAGCGCGCGGCTGCTGTGAATGGCAGTAGACGCAGCCCATGTTCACGTAGGTCGCACGCCCGCGCAGTTGCGCGACGGTATAGGGCTTCAGAGGCTCGGGCGGCGCTTCGTCGCGCAATTGCCGATACGGCAGCGCGACGAGGACGAGCGTCGCCATCGCGAGCATGATCAGCGAGCCGATGACGATAGTCAGGACGCGGTTCATTTCAGGCCCCCATCGAGATCGCGTGGCGAGCTGGCGCCGCGTTTGAGCGCGCGCCCTGCCGACCGAAGACGAGCGCGAAGAAGTGATACGCGAATACGAAGTGGCCGATCGTCATGAGTGCGCCGCCGAGCGTGCGTGCCTGCAGATAGGGCGTCAGGATTGCGACGGACGCCATGAACGGACGCGCGGGATCGAGCAGGGCAATGCCTTGCAGAATGCCGCCGATCGTGAGCGAGACGAAGTAGATGGCAAAGCCGATGGCGGCGAGCCAGAAGTGGAGCCAGACGAGCTTCGGGTACGGCCATTCGCGGTCGAGCACGCGTGGCATCGTGAAGTAGATGGAGCCGAACATGATCATCGAAAAGAAGCCGTACAGGCCGAGGTGGGCGTGGGCCACCTTGTACTGCGTGAAATGCACGAGCCGGTTGAAGAACGGCAGCGCTTCGAGCGAACCCTGCAACGACACGAGCGTGTACAGCACGGCGCCCAGCACGACGAAGCGCAGCGTAGGCGAGTGTTTCAGCGCGCCGAAGTGGCCGGCCACCGTCATATGGTGATTCACGCCGACGGCGAGTACCGGCACGATCATCATCACGCTCTGAACGACCGAGACGCTCTGCAACCATTGCGGAACGGGACCGCCCAGCAGGTGGTGAATGCCGGCCTGGCTGTAGAACATGGCCAAGGCCCAAAAGCCGACGAGCGAGAGCGCGTACGAGTAGATGGGCCGCCCGAGCACCTTCGCGATGAAGTAATACGCGGCGGCCAGACCGATCGGCGTGAGCCACAGGCCGAGCACGTTGTGCGCGAACCACCAGTTGACGATGGCCTGCTCGACGCCGAAGTGCACGCCGGGTACCTTCGCGACGATGTAAAGGATGGGAAACCACAGGAGCGCGGCGGCGAGATACCACACCGACACGTAGAGATGGCGCGTGGTGCGGCGTGCGACGGTCATGAGGAGCGGCGCCGCCGCGAGCGCGCCGCCCACCGCGAGCAGGATGCCGATTTGCCACGGGATCTCGAGCCATTGCAGGCCATCGGTCCATCCCGACAGGATGGCGGCGATCCCCGCGGAGAGGCCGGCATTCCAGAGCCACGCGCCGGCAATCGCATAGCGTTCGCCTGCCAGTGGCGTCTTGAGCAGGCGCGGCAGCATCCAGAGGGAAATGCCGATGCCGGCCATCGACGCCCATCCGTATACCACCATGTTCAGATGTGCGGTGCGGACTCGGCCGAACGTGAGCCAGGCAGACTGCGTGAGAAAGTCCGGAGCGGTCAGCTTCTGCGACGCGACGAGGCCCGCCACGGAACCCAGCAGCAGCCAGAACACCGAGGACGTCAGAAAGATGAAGGTCGGCCCGCGGCTCGACGCGTCCAATCGCGCGCGCTCCGCAAGTTCCCGGCCGAGTGCGGCCGAGTCACCCGGTGCGTCGGGACGTGTATCGGACGCCGCATGCGCCGCGGCCTGTTGGAGGGTTTCGCGACGCGATGCGGACAAAGCCGGATCTTCGGTTTGTCCGACTTCGCCTGCCGCGAAAATGACCTCGGCTGCGTCGGGCCCGGCCCGCATCAGTCCGTTCATTTGTGCCCACAGGAACAGGAACAGCCCGAGCACGGAAATCAGAAACGACAGCGCGAGCAGCGTGCCAATCGTGAAGTTCATTTCGACAAAGCTCCTGGGTGATTGGCGTATCCACGCAAACAAGTAAGGTGTCCTTTAGAACAAAAAGGCATTCGAATGCCAACCATCAACGGTTGATCGACCTGCAATCGATAGCGGGGAAATCGGTTGTGGCGGCGGGAGCCAGTATAGGTAGCCCCGGCACGCCCGTAATATTCAAATTCGTCATCGCGGGCATGCCTTTTTCGTATGCCTCGCCAGCCGACCATCCTCGTGAATGGCGCACGTGATGTATCGACTCCGCCAGGAGAGCGGCTTACCCGCCGATCGCGCGTGCAATAGCGAATGCGGCGGAATCCGGGCCTACCGTAGCCGCACGCACCACCTTCACGGGGACGGACTTGTACGCGGGCGTGCGGCTTTGCGGGTCGAACGCATCGAGCGGCACAAGCGGGTTCGCTTCGGGGTAGTAGGCGCCGCAACAGCCGTCCGGCAGCGAGTATTCGACAATTTTGAAGCCGCGCACGATACGTTCGATGCCGTCCGTCCAGAGGGCGACGATATCCACGCGCTCGCCCGGATGCAGATTGCGCCTGGCGAGTTCGCGCGGATTCATGAACAGCACGTCGCGCTGCCCGAATACGCCACGATATCGGTCCGAATGAGAATAGAGCGTGGTGTTGTACTGATCGTGGCTGCGCATCGTCGTGAGCATCAGCGCTTCCGGGTCGCCATGATCGAAGTCTTCGTCGAGACCGTCGAAGACGAGAAAATTCGCCCGGCCCGTCGAAGTGGCCCACACCCTCTCACGCGCGGTCGAAGCGAGATGAAAGCCGCCGGGTATGCGAATGCGATCGTTGTATGCCTGGAAGATCGGGAATACCGCTTCGATGGCGTCGCGAATACTGTCATAGTTGGCGACGAGATGCTCCCACGGAACGTGGGAAGCACTGCCAAGCGTCGCGCGGGCGATACCGGCGACGATTGCCGGCTCGCTAAGCAGGTGCTCCGACGCCGGCAGGTTGCGGCCAGCCGACGCATGGACCATCGACATCGAATCTTCCACGGTAATCGACTGGGGCCCGTCAGCCTGCATATCGATCTCGGTGCGCCCGAGGCAAGGCAGAATCAATGCGGCTTTGCCGTGCACCAGATGGCTCCGATTGAGCTTCGTTGCGATGTGCACGGTCAGATCGAGCCGGCCAATCGCCGGCTGCACGCGGACCCAGTCTGGTATGGCCGCGGCGAAATTCCCGCCCAGCGCGATAAAGACCCGTGCATGGCCGCGCATCATCGAGTCGATGGTCGCGAGCACATCATGACCGTGTGCAGCAGGCGGACGAAAGCCGAAGGTGCGCTCGATGCCGTCGAGCAGCGCAGCGGTCGGCTTCTCGGTGATGCCGACCGTCCGGTTGCCTTGCACGTTCGAATGTCCGCGCACCGGGCAAATCCCGGCTCCAGGGCGCCCGACGTTGCCTCGCAGCAGCGCGAGGTTGGCGATCTGCTGTACGTTTTCCGTGCCGCGACGGTGCTGGGTGAGCCCCATCCCGTACACCAGGATCACATTGTTCGCCGCAGCGTAGATGCGCGCGGCATTTTCGATGTCGGCCCGCGCGAGGCCCGACACGCGCTCGATGGCGTCCCATGACGTTGCTCGCAAATCCGCGATGAGCTCGTCGATACCTTTCGTATGACCCGCGATGAACGTCATATCGAGGATTCGGGGCTTGTCGGCCGCGACGGCTGCATCGTCTGCCTCGACGACTGCCTTCATCATGCCCTTGAGCACGGCCGCGTCGCCGCCGACGCGGACCTGGTAGAGGAATGTGCTGATCGGCGTAGAACCGAGCGTTGCCATTTCGAGCGGATCTTGCGGCGCGGTGAAGCGCTCGAGCGCGCGTTCGCGAAACGGGTTGAACGAGACGATCTTGGCCCCGCGGCGAGACGCTGCATGGAGGTCGCTCATCATTCGCGGGCTGTTGGTCCCGGGGTTCTGGCCGAAGATGAAGATCGCGTCGGCCTGCTCGAAGTCTTCGAGTAGCACGGTCCCTTTGCCGACGCCGATCGACTGCGGCAGCCCGACGCTCGTGGCTTCGTGGCACATGTTCGAGCAATCGGGAAAATTGTTCGTGCCGAATTCGCGTACAAAAAGCTGATAGAGGAATGCCGCTTCGTTCGATGCGCGTCCGGACGTATAGAAATCGGCCTGATCGGGATCGTCGAGGGCATTCAGGGCATCTGCGATGGTCGAGAACGCGGCCTCCCACGTGACCGGTACGTATCGATCCGACGTGGGGTCATAGGTCATCGGGTGAGTGAGACGTCCGACCATCTCGAGATCGTAGTCATCCCATGTGGACAGCTCTGACACGCTGTGTGCAGCGAAGAACTCAGGCGTGCAGCGCTTCGACGTTGCCTCCCATGCCACCGCTTTCGCACCGTTCTCACAAAATTCGAACGACGACGTATGTTTCGGATCGGGCCATGCGCAACCCGGACAGTCGAATCCCTCCGGTTGGTTCATGTGGAGCAGCGTCTTCGCGCCGGAAACGGGAATGCCCTGTACTGCGAGCGCCGCACCCGTCGCTTTGAGAGCACCCCAGCCGCCGGCGGGTTCGCTGTAGATACGAACGGTTTTCTTCCTGGCCATGTCGAGTTCCTCGATGGATTCGGGATCGATCTTGATGCGTTCGTGCGCGACGGTATTGCATCTTGGCGCCGCGGGTTTCGAATTCGCACGCAAGAATGCCGATGACCGGAGTGCGCTGCTCGGAGACTTCCCGACAGGGCGCGGAAATGGCGCGACCCGCAATTGGCGGTGGAGCGTTGTTGAAGCAAGCGCCGTCGACAAGCGGTCTAGCCGATGTGCTAACGACAGGCTTCGGCAAGAAACCACGCGCGCCGTTGCGCTTCGTCGATCCAGTTCTCGAGCATGCTCGCCGTTGCGACGTCTCCGTGCGCTCCGCAGACAGCGTGCGCGGCCAACATGAACTGCACGAGCAGCAGGTTGTCTCGGTGAAGTTCGCTCAGCATCGCGTCGGGGGGCACGTTCGCTGCGTCGCTATCCGCGAGTCGTTGGTGCCGTGCGATGTCGGCTATCGAACGCAACGTCGTCCCGCCGACCTTACGTACGCGCTCGGCGATGTCATCCGTGATCGCGAAGAGCTGGACACCGTGCTCGTCAAGCATCAAATGGTAATCACGGAAATGCGCGCCGCTCATGTGCCAGTGGAAATTCTTCGTCTTCAGGTAGAGCGCAAACACGTCTGCGAGTAACGGGTTGAGCGCGTCCGAGATCGCGCTGATTGCGCGTTCGTCGAAACTCATCGCGGTTTCGGAGGTAGCTTGGCGAATGGTCTGGCGTGCTTTTGACATGAGGTGGCTCCTTTTCAACGCAAACGGCGGCATCACGATCGAAGCACTCGTGGCGCGTGGTGCCGTTGAGAACGATTCGAAGGCACCGCATGGGAGCACGACATGCCGGACAATCAGACAGTGCATGCAGCCGTTTCTTGGCGAGACTTGCGTCCGTTCGCGGCCTTCATGGCAGTCGCGATGGGCAGACGGAACGCAAGAATGTATGGGGAGATTGGCGATTCGGCCGTTCCGGGATTTTTCCGTTCGCCCGTAACCACGTGAATCGAACGGCCGCAAAACCGATGTCTCGGCGAGCGACGCGACTCGGCCTCGACCTCCGGTGCGGCAACCGTGTATGCCGGGGACGATCGTGCGGAGCGGAAAATCCCGGTCCCTGTCAAAAGGAACGGGGATTCGTCGCTTCGATAATTGTTCCAGTGCGTGAGTTTTGTGGCCCGCGTCGTGGCCGCGAGGCGGCGCGTAACGTCGCTTCTACCGTGAAGGCTGGTTGGGAGCGACATCGCCAAGGAGAGTACGAAGATGGCAACGCTCGTATTGAAAGACGGAACCGAACTGTTCTACAAGGACTGGGGCTCGGGCCAGCCGGTGGTGTTCTCGCACGGATGGCCGTTGAACGCCGACGCGTGGGATGCACAAATGATGTATCTCGCCGAGCGAGGCTATCGCGTGATTGCGCACGACCGCCGGGGGCACGGCCGCTCCAGTCAACCGTGGGGCGGAAACGAGATGTCCCGTTACGCGGACGATCTCGCCGAACTCATCGAATATCTCGATCTCAAGGATGCAGTACTCGTCGGTCATTCGACCGGAGGCGGGGAGGTTGCCCGATATATCGGCCGTCACGGCACCACGCGTGTCGCGAAGGCCGTATTGATCGCGGCTGTGCCGCCGCTAATGCTGAAAACCGAGGCGAACCCCGGTGGCCTGCCGTTGTCGGTGTTCGACGATATCCGAAAGGGTGTCCTGGCGAACCGCTCGCAGTTCTTCAAGAACCTGGCGGTCCCGTTTTACGGCTTCAACCGCGACAATGCAAAGGCGTCGGCCGGGACGGTGGATGCGTTCTGGTATGCGGGCATGCAATGTTCAATCAAGAGCGCGTACGACTGCATCAAGGCCTTCTCGGAAACCGACTTCACCGCTGATTTGCGAAGCATCGACGTTCCTACACTGGTGCTGCAAGGCGATGACGATCAGATCGTCCCGCTCGACGATTCCGGTCGGTTGTCGGCCGAGATCGTTCGCGACGCACGGCTGACCATTTACCCCGGCGCACCGCACGGCTTGTGTACCACGCATGCCGATCAGGTGAGCGCGGATATTCTCGCGTTCATTCGCGCGTGACATTCCGGCCGCTCGACGTGTCGTCGGTCGACGCGAACCGGCGACGCACGTGACGAGTTCCAGATACCGGTGCACTTACCGCCGGTATCGGCTCGGCGACATCGCCAGCCGCCCGCCGCGCATGCGGCCCTCATCGCACCGACGATGCGCCGAGATCCGGACATTCGATGCAATGCAGACGTGGAATCCTCATGCATGGCGGCAGAAGTGGAGTGCCACGCATACCGCACGCGTGCGGCATGCGTACCTTCGTTTATCACAGGCTTGTACGGCCTTCGTTGCGCGGAAGCCGGCGTGAGGTAGCGTCGTCCGATCGGGATGAGGCCGCGTTTTCCAAGCAAACGCGACGACAATGGCGTCCGACAGCTCGGCATCGCGATGAACGACCGGTGCCGACCGGGACCGCGTGGAACTATACATATATATGATTTCCGCAAATTGCCGATTTCTCTATGATTGGGGGCGACAGGGCGACCAATGTTCGGTCACCCGAAACGGAATTTCAGCCGAGGGCTCGGGTTTGCAGAATTATCCAATCGTTTCGATTGTTGACGATGACGAATCCGTCCGTCTCGCCACGTCCAGTCTGGTTCGCTCGCTGGGTTGGAGCGCGAAACTTTACGCATCGGCGGAGCAGTTTCTGGCCACCGACGACGTTCTGGACGTTTCTTGCGTTATTTCGGACGTGCAGATGCCTGGTATTTCAGGTCTGGAAATGTATCGACGGCTGCTGGACAGCGGCGTCACGGTTCCGATTATTTTCATTTCGGCATTCGCGTCCGATGCCGTCCGTCGGCAGGCGCTCGATATGGGCGCGATCTGCGTGTTGAGTAAACCCGTGGATGGCGTGGAAGTTGCCCGCCATCTGGAATCTTTGAAGAACAGCGGGGCAAACCGGGCCTCGTAGCGCATTCCGCAAGCCAGGTATCCCCGCTCGTATCGCCAACGCGCTGCTGTGCGAAAACGAGATACAGACTGGTATTCCGTACGCTTCATTTCCTTCGAGCACTGCGAAACACGACGATGAGCAATCGGACAATTGGCAAGCCGTGGCGAGAGGACGCACGCGTGTTGTATACCCTGGCGGGTGCACTGGCGTCGCTCATTTTCATCATCGACGTGACGCCGCTTGATATCGCGATTGCAGTGCTTTACGTGGTGGTGGTGTTGCTAGTGGCGTCCGCGGGCTCCCGCCGGGCCACGTATGTCGCTGCATGCGGATGCGCGGGATTGACATTACTCGCGCTGGGACTGTCGCATGACGAACGCTATTCAGGCGGCGCGCTCGCACGTTGTTGCGTAAGCTTGCTGGCGATAGGTACGACGGCACTTTTGTCGCTGCGCAATATCGCCAACACCGCGACCCTGCGTGAGCGATTGCAGTTGCTCGATCTCACTCATGACGCGATCGTCGTATACGACTTGCAGGGCAGGATAGCGTTCTGGAATCAGGGCGCGGAAGCGCTTTACGGCTGGACGGCCGAACAGGCGCTCGGTCAGCCGGTCCACGTGCTTACACAGACCGTCGCGTCGGTGCCGCTGGACCGCATTCACCGTACCGTACTCGAGTGTGGACAGTGGCAGGGTGAACTGCAGCGTGTACGCAAGGACGGGAAAGTGGTGATGATATCGAGTCGACTCGCGCTGTGGCGTGATGCCGGCGGAAAGGCGGTTGCGATACTCGCGACCAACAATGACATCACGGACCGCAAGCGCCTGGAAGGCGAAATGCGGCAGCAGAAAGATGAATTGCACGCGATGATCGACGCCATTCCAGCGATGGTGTGGAGCTCGGATAGTGAGGGCAAGATTGGCTATGTCAACAAGCGATGGACGGAGTTCGGCGTATCCATGGCCGAACGCGAAGAGGATATCTGGCGTGCCGTCGTACATCCCGACGATCTGGTTGCGATGCAGCACGCATGGGAACGCGCTGTCTGTAACGAATCACGATTCGAGAACACCGTCCGGATCAGGCGCGAGGACGGCGTCTACCGATGGGTGCATGTCCGCGCGGCACCGCTTCGCGACGGGAGTGGGCGCCTCGTTCGTTGGTATGGGGTGAATGCGGACATAGAGGCACGAAAGCAGGCTGAGCAGGCATGGCGCCGCAGCGAGGCACTTTTATCGGGCGCGCAGCGGCTGAGCCATACCGGCAGTATTGCGATGCGGCTTCCCGACGGTACGATGTGGTGGTCCGACGAGACATATCGCATCTTCGAACTCGGTCGCCACATGGTACCGAGCCTGCAGGAGATTGCATCGCGCGTCCACCCGGATGACATTTCCGTCGTTCGCAATGCGTGGAATCGCCAAGTCTCGGGTGCGTCGGCGCTTGACATCAAGTTTCGACTGTTGATGGCCGATGCCCGCATCAAACATGTCCATTACGTTGCGCATCCGATCCGACATCAAAACGAGACGGAATACGTCGGTGCATTGATGGACATCACCGAGCGAGTCGTCGCGCAGGAAGCACTTGATCGATCGAATGCCGAGCTGGCGCACGCGACGCGGGTAACGATGCTGGGCGAACTGGCCGCGTCGATCGCTCATGAAGTCACTCAGCCGCTCGCAGCAATTGTCACGGCTGGCGACGCCGCATTGCGCTGGATCGACCGGCCGGAGCCGGATCTACGCGAGGTACAGCAATCCGTTTCACAGATGATCCGCGACGCCAAGCGAGCGTCCGATGTCATCCGGCAGATTCGGGCAATGGCGAGAAAGCGCGCACCCGAACAGGTACTGCTCGACCTGAACGACGTCGTGCGAGAATCGCTCGAACTCGTCGCGCGCGAGTTGGAGACCCAGCGGGTGGACGTTGAGACAGACTATTCGTCGTTACCCCAGCGCGTTTGCGGCGACCGCGTGCAATTGCAGCAAGTCGTCATCAATCTGGTGATGAACGCGATCCAGGCCATGTCGGGCGTGCCTCCGGGCGCGCGCCGCTTGCGGCTTCGTACTCACGCGCGCGATGGCCGCGCCCACGTGATGGTGGAGGACCACGGAGTCGGGATCCGGGACGAAGACTTCGCCCGGCTGTTCAGCGTATTCTTCACGACGAAGCGGGACGGAATGGGCATGGGCTTATCGATATGCCGGTCGATAGTAGAAGCGCATGGCGGCCGTATTTGGGCCGAGATGCCGGACCGCCCCGGAACGGTCGTACAGTTCGTATTGCCACTGGATGAGGAAACGTGTAATGAACCCTGACGCGCAAGACGCCGCCCAACAATCGATCGTTTATGTCGTCGACGATGACGAGTCGATGAGAACAGCGGTCGACATGCTTCTTCGGTCGGTCGGGTTCCGCGTTGAAGCGTTCGCGTCGGCGCAGGAGTTTCTCGCCTTCGACAAGCCCGACGTCGCGAGCTGCCTGATTCTCGATGTTCGCCTGAAAGGCCAGAGCGGGCTCGCGGTTCAGGAGCAGATCGCCACCGCCGAGCTGCACCTGCCGATCATCTTCATGACGGCGTACGGCGATATTGCGATGTCGGTGAAGGCGATGAAGGCCGGTGCGATGGATTTTCTCGCGAAGCCGTTTCGAGAGCAGGACATGCTCGACGCGGTCACTGCGGCGCTAGAGCGCGATGCGCGATGGCGAAGCGAGCATCGTTCGCTCCTCGATCTGCGCGCGCGCTATGCAACGCTGTCTGCGCGCGAGCGCGAGGTAATGGCACTCGTGGCGAGCGGCCTGATGAACAAGCAGATCGCGGCGGAACTGAATCTGAGCGAAATCACTGTGAAGATTCACCGCGGACAGGCGATGAAGAAGATGGACTCGCGCTCGTTGGCCGACTTCGTGAAGAAGGCCGAGGCGCTGGGTGTCGGCCAGCCGGCACAGGCCCCGGCGGCAGCCAGAATGCAGAGTAGCTAGCGAGCGTCGGGTCCTGACAAGCGACGGCATTCGTCTGTTGGCCGCATAACAGGATCCTGTTTTTACTTCGTAAACGGGAACCTCGTAGCCGATACGGCCGCGATTGCATGTCGCTGTTTCTTCTTCCAGGACGGTTCGCCGATCGTGCGGCGACAGTTCACACGGATACGATCATGCGCATTCTGATAGTCGAAGATGAGCCGAAGACAGGTGCATATCTGAAGAAGGGGCTTGAAGAATCCGGCTTCAGTGTCGACCTCGCGAAAGACGGTGCGGAAGGGTTGATGCTTGCGCAGGAAGAGAGCTACGACGTGATCGTGCTCGATGTGATGCTGCCGGTACTCGACGGCTGGGGTGTACTTAAGCGATTGCGTGCCACGCATATGACGCCGGTGTTGTTTCTGACAGCGCGCGACGACGTACAAGACCGAGTGCACGGTCTCGAACTCGGCGCCGACGATTATCTGGTGAAGCCGTTTGCGTTCGTCGAGCTGCTCGCGCGTATTCGCACGCTAGCGCGTCGCGGACCGCCGCGGGAGATGGAGCGTATCGTCGTCGGTGATCTTGAAATCGACGTTGTGCGTCGCCGCGTGAAGCGAGGCACGGTCCGCATCGAGCTCACACCGCGCGAATTCTCCCTGCTGCAACTGCTTGCGCGACGGCACGGCGAGGTGCTGACCCGAACGCAAATCGCGTCGTATGTGTGGGATATGAACTTCGATAGCGATACCAATGTCGTCGAAGTAGCGATCAGGCGTTTGCGCGCGAAAATCGACGAACAGTTCGAGGTGAAGCTGATTCATACGGTGCGTGGCGCTGGCTACGTGCTCGAGCTGCAGGACACTGCGTGATGCTGTGGGTCGTCGATCGCACCGTCCGCGCGCCCAAGCCGCTAATTTTGCAAAGTTCGATCGGGGGTCACCTGAAGCGATCCGTGGATTTCGGAATCGTCATCTAACAGTCAGCGTATCGGCGGGGGAACGGTACGAGAATAGGTTGGTCGATTGCAGCGCCAACGCCATTCGCTGTGCAATCGCGATGCAATTTTCTCGATCTACGCCCAGGAGAGTTTCATCATGAACCGCCGACTCATCGCAGCAAGTGCGCTACTCTTTGTCGCGCTCGGTACACCGGTTGCAGCGTTTGCGCAGATTCCGCAACATGTGCTGACGCGCGCGCAGGTTATCGCTGATCTGACGCAGGCCGAGCGGGATGGCACCGTGCCCAATCCAAACTCGGACTACCCTCCCAGCGCCCAGGCGGCCGCCCGCCATCGCGATATGTACCCGATGGCGCCCGGTGTGCGGACAGCCGTAAGCGCGCCGACGTCCGTGTCGAACGCACGTCCCCAATAACTCGGGAGCATGGCTACCGACACTCCTGCGTCAGGATGCCGGTACGTAAGGTTCACCGCCGGCTCCACGCCGAATGAACGACGTCTGTGTCGGCGCCTTTGGGGTATTAGCTCAACTTATATGACGCTGCGCCCGTCCCGGCGAGTTTTCCGGCATCCACGATAAGGTATTCGGGGCGAATCGGCCGGCCTTCCAGATGGCACTGCAGGATCTCCAAGGTGCCTGCCGCATAGCGTGCCTGTGCGGACAGCGATGTGCCGGAGATATGAGGCGTCATTGCTTCGCTCGGCATGCGGCGCCACGGATGGTCGGGCGGCGCCGGTTGCGGGAACCACACGTCGCCGCCGTAGCCGGCGAGACGACCGGATTCGAGCGCTCGCACGACGGCGTCTCTATCGCACAGCTTGCCGCGCGCAGTATTGATGAGGTAAGCGCCCGGTTTCATATGCGAGAACATTTCGTCGTCGAACATATGTTCGGTGGTCGGATACAGCGGGCATTGCAAGTTGATCACATCGCACACCTGGACGAGGGACGTGGCGCTGGTGTGGTAGGAGAGGCCCAGTTCGCGCTCGAGGTCTGCCGATAGGCGATGACGACTGTGGTAATGAAGATGTACGTCAAACGGCTTCAGTCGTCGAAGCACGGCCAGCCCGATACGCCCTGCCCCGATCGTTCCGAAATGCATCCCTTCGAGATCGTAGCTTCGCCTCACGCAGTCCGCGATGTTCCAGCCTCCGTTCGCCGCAAACTGATGAGCGGGAACGAAATTCCGGACGAGCGCCAGCACCGTCATGACGACATGTTCCGCTACGCTGATGCTGTTCGAGAACGTCTCCTCCGCGACGGTAATGCCGCGTTCTGCAGCAGCCAGGAGATCGACATGATCCGAGCCGATTCCCGCGGTGAGCGCGAGTTTGAGCTTGGATGCCTTCGCGATTCGCTCTCTCGTCAGATAGGCTGGCCAGAACGGTTGTGAAATCACTACGTCCGCGTCGGGCAGATGTTGGTCAAAGACGGAATCGGGGCTGTCCTTGTCGCTCGTCACGACCAGTTCGTGACCGTTTGCCTCCAGATACGGCCGAAGGCCAAGCTCGCCTGACACGCATCCGACGAGTTCGCCCGGAGAGAAGCCGAGCGGACCTTGAGGGGTAGGCAAGCGCTGTCCACCGGGATATGCGGCGATCAACGGGATGCCGTCACGAACGTATCGCGGCGGATAGCCGGACGTCGGATCCGGGTAGAGCACACATAGAACTTTTGCCATTCATCGTCTCCTTCTCGCGTTGACGGGCTACGCAGTGACGCGTCGTCGCAGATTAGGAGAGACGGACAGCGGTGAATTTTGTTATGGCACGGCTTTTCTCAAATTGCATGAAGTGCTCGCCGTGCTCCGAGGTCGCTCGCCCTTTGAGTGAGCCGATCGACCCAAGTCACACGGCGTAATTCCGACAGTCGATGTCGCGGCGCGGTTACGCGAGCGACGCTGGAAGCGTGATGTGAAATGTTGTGCCGGAAGGTTCTTCGGGGGTCGCCCTCAGGTGTCCGTCATGGGCTTGAACGATCGAATGAGCGACTGATAGCCCGATGCCCATTCCCGTATCCTTGGTGGTGAAGAACGGCTCAAAAAGCCGTTCCATATGTGCGGCCGACATACCAGGGCCCGAGTCCTTCACCTTTATGTCTACCATGCCGTCGTCGCTGCACGATGTGGTGATCGACAGCAGCCGGCGCCCTTCGTTGACGGCGTTCATCGCTTCGATCGCGTTGGCGACAAGGTTGAGTACGACCTGCTGCAGTTGTACGCGATCGCCTGTCACGATCGGAGCGGGCGCGGCAAGCGTCGTCTCTACGCCGACGCCATTTTTCTCCGCATCGCGGCGAGTCATAAACAGCACTTCGAGTATGGCATCGTTGACGTCCACCTGCTCCTTTCGAACCGG
This sequence comes from Burkholderia sp. CpTa8-5, assembly GCF_017815045.1. Lineage (NCBI taxonomy): Bacteria > Pseudomonadati > Pseudomonadota > Betaproteobacteria > Burkholderiales > Burkholderiaceae > Burkholderia > Burkholderia sp. CpTa8-5. The sequence continues at coordinate 237,773 of NZ_JAGIQD010000008.1, read as the reverse complement.
GGATTTGCGCACTAGGTCTCTGATGCGGTCGATGATGTCGCCGGTTCGCAAGGTATCACGCACGATCAGTTCGAGGGCCCTGGCTGCTCGGTCGACGTTTGCGGGGCGAGCAGACAGCCACCGCAGCGCCGCGTCTGCATTCGCGGACATCGCGGCGATCGGTTGCTTCACCTCGTGACTGATCATCGCCGTCAACTGTCCGACGGTCGATACACGGTTCGCGTGGGCGAGTTCCTGCTGCATTTCGCTGAACCGGATTTCGCTGTCTCGCGCGCGTGCCTCCGCACGCTTGCTTGCGCTCAGATCGAGAACGAAGGCGACCCCTTGATCGCCGTCGGGCGAGAACATCGCGGCGCCGACAAGGACAGGCGCACGGCTGCCGTCCTTGCGGAAATACTCTTTTTCGATTGGCGCAAGCACGCCGGTCGCGCGAAGGACCGGTTCGTGGATCTGGAAGTCGACCTGAATCCATTCAGGAGGTGTGATGTCCCGCCAGTTCAGCTGGCGATGACGGAGCTCCTCGCGACTGTAGCCGAGCAAGTCGAGAAAGGCGCTGTTCGCGTCCAATATCGTGCCATCCAGCGCGTAAATGAAGATGCCGATGATGTTGGCGTCCACGAGGCGCCTGATTCTGGCTTCGCGGTCGGACAGCTCTCGATACAGGCGTGCGTTCTCCAGCGTGATGGCGACCTGCGAAACGAGTACGCCAAGCGCCGCCAGCCGGGTGGGCGCGAATACGCCCGTGGAAAGCCTGTTTTCCAGATAAAGCGTACCGACCAGTGTGCCGCGACGGATAAGAGGAATGCATAGAATCGAGCGCACTCGATGTGAGACGGTGTATGCATCGGTCGCGCATATTGGATCCTTCGATACATCCGGTATCGACAGGACTTCCCGAGTCCGCATGACATAGGTGATCGTCGCCGTCGGGAGCCGCTTCGGATCGAGCGGTGAGCTTCCCTGCCGAATGCACACTGCTTCGCCTTGGACCGTCGCCTCGGCCTGTATCTCCGCGGGTCCCTCGTCCGCGGTGAGAATCAGAATGGCGCGATCCGCGCCAGAGTGCGTCAGTGCAGCCCGCATGAACGTATCGACTACGTTTTCGAGAACGATCTCGGACGAAACGCGCTGCGAGACGTCGATCAGCATCCAGTAGTCTATCTCGCCGGCTGTGGACCGCGTCGTCTCGTGCGCGCTGCTGCCACGCGCGTCGGTGCCTAGATGCGGGTATGCGTCGTCGAGTTGCCGGACTTTCCCAAGCGCTCCCCAGCGCATATAACCGTAACGTGCATTGCGTAAGTAGGCATCGCTGATGATCGCGAAGCCACGGGACTGGTAAAAGCGCGCAGCCAGTTCGCTCGCAATCGCTTCCTGATGCGGAAAGTCGCTTGCGCGTGCGGCATCGATCGCCTGTTCATAAAGCCGCTCGGCGTCGAGTATGCGGGATTCGATGCGAGCGATCTCCGCATTCACGAGCGCTGCTCGATCGTCGAAATTGCGGGGAAAGTGGTTCGCCAGTACGTTGAGTTTCGCTTGGTGCCGAGCCAGTTGCTCCAGCCGCCGAGCACGGTTCTCCGGCGTCATCTGCTCCAGTGTTGCGGCCAACGTGAGCGCGGCGTAGAAATGGAACTCCGCCTCTTCGAGGAACATCGAGGAGGTCCACATCAGGGCTTCGGCGCGGAGCAGAGACTCGAAAGCGGCGTCATGGTCACCCGCCAGATAACGTGCTTGCATTTTTCGCGTCCAGTACCAGCACTCCGCGATGGCAAGACCGCGGCGATGTGAAAGACGGGACTCAAATGCCTGTTCGTTGAAATGCTCGCTGCAGAATGTCCCGAGCCTTTTCGTCCGCCCTCGCAGGCTGTCGATGAACGCGATTTGTGTCGAGATGATATCGACGACCAATCCATGTTGAGCGTTCCGGGCGAACGCAAGACCGCGTTCCGCTTCGGTGTGAACGGTGGAAAGGGGATCGCCCGCGAACAGCAACACCGTATTCAGACAATTGAGGGAGTACGATGCGTACAACAGATCCCCGGTTTTGTTTGCCGCGGAAAACGCGTACCTCAACGTGTCTTCGGATGCGTGAACATGCTCTATCCAGCACTTCGTAAAGATTGCGAACACCATCGACGTGCTGGCATGGAAGCGATGTTGAACATTGCGTTCGGCAATGCGATAGCCCGCATGGCTGAAGCGAATCCCGAGGTCGAAATCACCGAAACGCGGACCGGAAGTGCGGGTCAGCGTGCCGTAAGCAACGCAGGACGCGTCACAGTTTCCACTGGTCAGGCTGAGGTTGATCGCCTTGCACGTAATCAGCGAGTTGAGATTGAAATCGGTGAAGCATGCTGCGGACAGCAGGCGCGTCAGTACCTCCAGCGTAGTCAACGCTAGCGGGTCGACCATGGCTGGTAATCCGGCGATGTCATCGACCGTCAGGCTGGCCGCACGTCGGTGGAGTTGCGCATATTCGTCTTGCACGTCCTGATCGGACGGATGTGCCGACGATGTGATACCGACGCAACGCAGATAATCGAGCGCGACGGCGATCGCGTCGTCGCTTTGATCGAGCGCCGTGTACACGTCCATCCGTTGTACCGTGACGCGACCGCGCGCGATCAGGTCTAATCCTTGTATCGGCAACGCTGCCAGGCGCCGTTCCGCCAGCTCGAGTTGTCCGGTCAGGAATTCACATTCGGCAAACTCAAGTTCGAACTCGAAATGGATGCCGGCAGGGGCGTTGGTTGGTATAGCGCTCAGTAGCGCCGCACCGGCACTGAAGTAGCGCAGCGCGGTATCGTACGCGGCGGATCGCTTCGCTCGAATGCCGGCTCGCAAATTGAGCGCCGCGACTTCGTGCCGTTCTTCCGCCAAGATGAGTTTGTCACCGGCGCGATTGAATTGGCCGACGATTTCAAACAACAGCCCTTCGTCGGTCCCTTCGGCAAGATGCGGTAACAGGCGCCGCGCGGCCATCAGGTGCATTTCCGCGCGCGAGCTGACAGCGATGAGCGAATATGCTGCCTCGTGAATCCGGTCGTGGGCGAATCGATAGATATTTCCAACGCGTTCGACGAGTTGTTGACGGATGGCGGCCTGAAGCTCGTCGTGCAACGTTTCTTCGGTGGTTTGGCGCACGATCGCCAGATTGCAGGTCGTCGCTGCGCTGCCCAGGCAGGCAAGGTCGCGGAGTGCGGTGTTGCAGTTTGGTGGAAGCCGGTTGAGCCGGATAGCCATCAGATCCGCGACGTTGTCCGTATAGCGGGCGCTCCGGACGTCCTGAACGTTCCACGACCAGCGTCCGGCGGCCGGATCGATGACGAGCACGTTCTCTTCCGCGAGTGCATGCAGGAACTGAACGACGAAGAACGGGTTGCCTGCCGTCTTCGAATATACGACTCTCGCAAGCGGCTCGACCAACTTGTCGGTGGAGTGCAGGATGTCGCGAAGAAGCGGCGCGACATCCTTGGCGCTCAATGGCAACAGGTCGATTTCATGAACGGCGATTCCCGCCGCTTTGGCGATAGAGATCTTTCGCGTCAGTGGGTGATCGGCATCGACCGCATTGTGACGATACGCACCGATCAGCAGCAGGTGGCGCATGTCGGAATGGTGCGCGATATGTTCGATGAGATCGAGCGTTGCGGCGTCTGCCCATTGAAGATCGTCGATAAAGAGCACAAGGGGAGGGCTCAGCGTCGCGAACACCTGTATGAGGTCCCGCAACACCCGTTTAAATCGAACCTGTGCCTGTTGCGGCGGTAAATCCGCTACGCCGGGTTGCTTGCCTATCAGCAGTTCGAGATCCGGCACGAAATCCGTGACGAGGCGTCCGTTCTGACCGAGTGCGTCGAGCATCGCGTCGCGCCACCGGCGTACGTCGTCTTCGCCTCTGGCGAACACGGACTTGATCATGCCTTTCAGCGCAAGCGCCACCGAGGCATACGGTACGTCGCTGTTGTACTGGTCGCACTTTCCGCTGGCGAAAGTCCCTTGAAACGTGCCTACCGCGGTTTGCAGCTCGCGCGCGAGACACGATTTGCCGATACCGGCATAACCGGAAATCATCACCAGTTCAGTCGATCCCGCGAGCATGGCCCGTGAAAATGCGCCGGTCAGTCGCGCCAGTTCCTGGTCCCGACCGTACAACTTGGCCGGTCGGGAAAGTCGCTCGGGCAGATCGGCGATGCCCAGCTCGAACCGAGATATCGTCGCGCTCGCTGACCACTCCGCCATGCATCGACGCAGGTCGCGCTCCAATCCTGCCGCGCTTTGATAGCGTTCGCCGGGGCATTTTTCGAGCAGTTTCATGACGATCGCCGACAACTGGGGATCTACGAGTCCGTGACGCAGATGGGGCACGACGGGCGTGCGCGACGTATGACTGTGTATCCACTCCATCGGAGCGGTTGCGGAAAATGGCAGTTGCCCGGTCAACATGCGATAAAACACGACACCCATGCTGTACAAATCGCTGCGCGCATCGATCTGCCAATTCATGCGGCCCGTTTGCTCAGGCGCCATGTAGGGCATCGTGCCGGCAATGACTTCCGCGTGCTCTGCCATCTCGGGGCGATCCTGGCCGCCGAGCGCGATCCCGAAGCCGGTGAGCCTCACACTGCCACCGGGTTCGTCAACGTACAGGTGAGCGGGTTTGAGATCGCGGTGAACGATCTTGGCGGCGTGCATATGGCCGACTGAGACGACGATCAGGAGGGCAATATTCAGAAAGCGTTCAGTATCCAGCGGCTCACTCAATAGCTGCTCGAGGCTGACGCCGGCGGAGTTTTCGAGAATGAGTGCGACGCTGTCGCCTTGCCGCTGCAATTCGAGCGGGCGCAACGCCCACGCGCCATCCAGCTGGTCGCGCATCCGGTATTCGTTCAATAGATGTTCAACGGCGATCGTGTCAGATGCGCCGCGTCGCGGCCGGACGACGACGACCGGGATGCGCCGCCCTTCGGCATTCGTGAAGCATGCGCGGGAGTGAGAGATGCCGTCGTCTTCGGGGATGATGGAGGGGGCGGTATCGGTCATGCCGGCAATCGCTGTTCCGGGAGAGGGGTATAGCTGACGGAGCCGTTCATGACGACCGGCAACGCCGGCGATCTGGCGCCGCGCCGTCACGATCGCCGCAGGTCGTTATCGTTGCGCGCTCAGGCCAGTGCGGCCAGACGCTCGTCGCGGCTGATCAAACCCAGCGCTTCCGCTTTCAGTACGAAATCGGCAATCGACGGCGACTTCATTTTCTTCATTGCTTGCCCGCGGTGCAGCTTGACCGTGATTTCGCTCAGGCCAAGTTCGGCCGCAATTTGCTTGTTCAGCAGCCCGTTGGCGACCATCGTCATGATGGTTCGTTCTCGCGGCGTCAATGTGTCATAGGACGCGCGCAATATCGCCATTGACCGTTCGGACGTGCGGCGCTTGCAATCGGACTCCAATGCACATGTCACGGCGTCGATCATGTCTTGTCCGCGAAACGGCTTCGGAAGAAAGTCGACGGCACCAGCCTTCATCGCCTGAACCGACATGGGGATATCTCCGTGCGCCGTCATCAGGATCACGGGCAAGCGCATGTTCCGCACGATGTGCTCCTGCACGGCGAGTCCGCTGTGCCCCTTCAAGCGAACATCTAGGACGACGCAACTCGGTCGGTCCGGCAAGTCGGCGGCCAGGAAGCCGTGCGCACTGTCGAACGAAACGACATGCAGGCCGACGGAATCGAGCAACGTTTCGACAGCTTCGCGCACGGCACTATCGTCGTCTACTACGAAGACGACTGGATCCGTCGTACCACCATTCATGTCCGTCATCATCGCTCCGCTGCTGAGATCCGTAGAGAATTGCCTTTGATGCTTCTGCTTAATAATCCGGTAGGCCGGTTCATGAACCACCACATTTTAGAGCGAAACATATCGCCGGTACCAACAAAGGTCGGCTTGAACGGACCGGGCCGGGTGGTGGCGCGCCAGATGTTGCTGCATCCAAAATCGTCATACTATTAACGCTGAAATCCCTCTCTGGAGCACTTCGCGATGTCATCGAGTATTGACCTTCACTTCTTCCGCATCCTTGCGGACAGTTATCACCGACTGCTCAACAAGTCGCTCGTTCCCGCCGGGATGAATGCGTCCGAAGCCGCGACATGGCTATACGAGGAAGCGCCGTTCGGGATTCTGGCGCACGATTTAGCGGTAGATCCCGTGTTCGTCTACGGCAACAAGCGTGCGCAGGCCATTTTTGGGTATGACTGGGACGAACTCACCGCGCTACCTTCCCGGTTCTCGGCGGAGCCAATGGAGAGGGGCGAACGCCAACTGTTTCTTGAAAAAGTCGCGCGAGATGGTTTCGTGGCGGGATATCGAGGGATACGGATCACCAAGTCCGGCACACGCTTTTGGATCGATCATGCAACGGTGTGGCAACTCACTGATGCGGCCGGAAATCACTGCGGTCAGGCAGCGATGATCCCTGAGGTACACGCCATTGAGTAGTTCATGCAAACCGGGCAGAGTCTCGGAGCCGCGATCAGGTAACGAATTCGTACCATTCGCCTTAACTAACGCTTTGGATCGATCCCGCGCGCGACGAACTCGCGTTGCATGCGATCCTCGTCAAACGATTTCCGTGAGGCAAGCTCGGGTTAGGTGGCGGTACGTCGCATCGCTGACACGATCTCATCTTCGATGGGGATTGAACGCCGGGCTTGGGCCTTGCCGATTGCTTCATTTGATCGGCTCGACCTCTCATAATGACCGCCGATATCGCCAGGGGTGCTTGAGCCGGCTTCAGTGATGAACTGTCGATGAGGCGGTCCCAGATGGTTCCGGCCCAATGCGTCGATTGCTTAATTGCGACCTCCTCCCGCGCTCCATGCCAGTGATCACTTGGGGGGCACGTCCGACGGCCTTTGCCAATACACCTGCTCCGGCCGCACTGTATCGAAGCGGATAACCTGGTCGAGCGGAACAACCTGCGTGCGGTGCTGCAGTGGATCGTACAAGGCACACCGTTTGTCGGTGCAGGTCGCAATGAAGCCGTCGTATATCTCGCGTCCACCGGCGATCGCGCGCTCAACGTGCACTGGCCTGAAGTCCGACGAATTGAAGATCGATCGTACGCAATTATTGATCATGCGCATCTGGCGCTGCGCGTCGTCCTCGCCCCGCCTTTCAGCTTTGTACTGAATCCATTGGAAGCCGAGCAATACGACCCCCACAAACACCGTGGCGGCAGCCATGCCGAAGCAGCCCCAGATCACGAATGGGATCGATCGTGGCTCGCTGGTCGGGGCACGTGAAGTTGTCCGGGAGCCGTACCGCTTCAATAACCACTCTCTAACCATCCATACGAGGACGAACCACATGGAAATTGCGACGGTCGGAAGGAGGACGCTCTCAAAGAAGCCCTGTACCCCTACTACCATGCCCCAATACGAAAGCGCCCCTCGATCCCACGGCAACAACTCTGCATCCACACCATAGGTGATCAAGTAGGCGTCTCGATATGCCCGGCCTTGGCTATATAGCAGCGCGCTGCTGACGGCAATCCACAACACGGCACTCAGAGCCAAGTTGATCGCGCTAGCGACGTGTGTCGGCAACACGGTCGGAACTGCTGACACGACGCCTTTGCGTCGGGCAAATACACGGGGCGGACGCGCAGTTCTCTTCATGGGGCTGAATTCAGTGACTGGAATGGGAGCTAGCCGGTCGGGGTTGAAGCAAATGGGGCGATTCTCACCGATTTTTACTCTGCCTGTCTGGTAGTTACGCCCCGCTATTCAGCAGCGATATTGCTACGAGTCTCTGCGAACTGCGGCGAGCCGATCTTTTCTTGCCACTGCGGTTTGGCCGGGAACACCATACCTGAAATTGCGCGATGGTCGGGACCCTGCATGGCCGCGGCGTTCGCGTAATATCCATCGCCGCACCTTCAGTTGAAGTGCCGTCGTCGGATGACTTTCGCTGCTCCGTTGCAAATTCTGACCAACCCGATTTGGCTTCGGACCGGTCGCGTCAAGTCTTGTCGGTGCGTTGCAAGCGGCCGACGTCTAGACAAGGGGGGCCTCTTGAGGCGTTCCCGAGGCCATCTCTGCAAACAAAGTCAGCCAAAGTTGTGGCGGTAGGGGGAGTCGATAGTGTCGGCAGGCCATAACTACGATCGGCCAATGCCCCAGCCGAACAGCTGATAGCGAATCGAACGCAGTTTCTCGTTCGCACTCCGTACGCACGAAGTTGAGAGTTACGTTCGCCTCTTCAGTCACAGGTACGTGCGAAAGGGCGGCTCCATGATGCCTGCCGCCCGAATACAGAAACGAGTCAGAATCGCTCCCGGGGAGCCAGAGTTGGAAATTGCAGTGTGCCAAATGCTTTCGCTTGAACGCGGCAATTTGATCGCTTACCTCCTTGTTGCCGACCGCGTTCGCCCATAGAGCGAGTGTCGGTAGTAGGACGCTGGCCTCAGTTGCTGAGGTTCGGTGCTCATCGGTGGTCTTTCCAGAATGTTCTACGAGTTCCCAGTAATCGCTCGCACTTGTCGGGTAGCCAGTGTGATTGTGGTAGTTGAAGATCACACGATCAGCGATTCCTTTGAGCCAATCGCTGATCGTCGCACTAAACGGTGCGCGACACGCAAATAGAGTTAGGGCGGCTGAAATGTCTATGACTTGTGCGTCCGCGATAGGCGAAAGGAGAACTTGGTTATTCGAGATCATTGCTACTAGCTCCCGTATGCACTCATCGACGCTCGCACTAGCGTCATCAGGGAGCCGGGCAGGCAAATTACCTAGGCCACTGTATCTCCAGATTTCCCAGAGCCCACGCTGCGCTGTTCGCCCCAATACATCAAAAAGCTTCAAATTGACATCAACAGCGACATGCGAGCTAACAGCACTGGCGATCGCGTGACGCGTACCCACATGTGGCTGCAGCTTTACACGATAAAAATCGTCCCAAATGTCAAAATGCAACTCAATCAAACTGTTAAGAAGGAGGCTGGCATCGGTCGCTCGCGCCGTTGGTGCTTCAATCAGCCCGTGGAGGTATCGCCACATCTCGAGCACAGAGAATTCGCTGGCGACGTAAGCGGCCTCGACATTGCCAGCCTCTCGAGCCCAACCGTATAGAATCCAAAGGCAGATGTTGACGAGACGTGCTCGAGCTAACTTCTCGGCGTCCTTTATGTTGTTGTCCTTGACGATATCGATCACGAGCGCCCGAAAATGCTCAACCGAAATCTCCGGCTCCTCGACCATGGCGGCGGCTTTTCGTAGGTGAGCGCGTAGCTGTGCCGGAAGAATTTCTTCTCGAAGTAGTCCGGAAAGGATGAGTTCGGCAAGCTTGTCGCCGTTCCACTGCTCGTATTTGATGCGTTCGGTCTCGTTCCGCTTGATGTACCCCGTGACTTCGGCGCGCACTTGTTCGTCGATGTCGCCTCCAAAACACAAGCAAATCGCAATCGGTAGCGTTTGGTACTCAGCCGGAATCCGTGTGCCCACATAGTGGTCGATAATTTCATCAAGAGATGGGCGCAAACTTTGTGGCGAGGCGGAATTCCACTCGCTTCGCGTCAGGTTGCCCGACTTCACGGAGAACAGATAGACCTTCCGGATTCCGTCTTCGTCAGTCCCGACAGCCGCGATGTCGACGCCATATTGACGAGTGCCGCGTGAAGGTCGCGAATAGACTTGGAACCCGAGCTCGGTCAGCATATCCGGGAGTACCGCGTCGAGTTCGTTGCGCTCGCGCAGCGAAGCAAGATATTCCTTAATTATGAGTTTCATTATTGGCGGCGCTCAGTTCGAAATACGAAGAGTTGATGCTCGAGCTCCGTTGGGTCGAAGATGGACATACGTGGCAATTCGCTTCGGTGGCTGATGGTGTGCATGTCAATTTCGGAGCGTCGAGAGTTTCCTGAAAGATCAGTGATGTAGTTGATCGTCCGGCGGCCGTGAAGAATCACGGAGCGTGATGCGAGTGTCCGAAAAATGGATTTTTCCTCCATCGCTTTGTACGCTGCCTCCATCGCTTGTTGTCTTTGATGACGCTCGATGAAGCGCTGTCGCTCTGACGGTGCAAGCTCATTCACAACGCCTACTTTACTGAGGGCGGAGATATATTGTTCCAACTTGGACAATGCATCGCTGACATGCTGCAGCCCGGGGTGTTTGCCCTGTTCCTTCACTTGACCGAGATACTCGGCAATGGACCCCGAAAAGTTGAGTAACAGAGGGTCGAACAATAGTTCGGCGATTTCCTTCGCGTCATCGTCGTCACAGGTCTTGAGAATGCACATCAAGAGCGAGGCTGCGGTGATGGGATAAATGAAGAGATACCCGACAACCTTCCGCGCAAGGTAGACCGCATTTGCACTTGATTGCGACGAAACGTCGACATCGAAGATTGGCGATTCATTGTTGTACATGGTGCCGACAACTTCTTGCGCTGCATTGCGAAGCGCGTAGCTCTCAGAGCCTAACCACGCAAGCAGCAGCATCGCACCGCTTTTTTCGTTCTTCGTGTACTGTCGAAAGAAGCTCCCGAACTGCGCAGCGGAAATCTTGCCTTCGCCACGTTCGATGAAGTGTCTAACCAGCCCTTCGGCTTGTTCAGATTTTCCACGCTGCGTGAGCGTGTACGCAACGAAATCGAGACCGCCAACAGACTCGACGTCCGATGGTGAGATTGCATAACACGTGACGAGTAAGGCCTGTTGCACACCTTCATGCGCATTCTTGCACTTCTGCACAATCATCTGCGCTGCCTGACTGTGCGCGAGCTTGCCCCCGGCAACTCGGGTGCGATCGATGATCTTCACCACAGTTTCGACGGCAATCCCCGGTGCCCGAGAATGGAGGTTGATGGTTGTTGCGAGCGCTGCGGCGAGCAGTCCATCGTCTTCCGTGTAGTCAACGTACTCGAGTAGAGCAGCTAAAGTAGAAATGGTGAGGTCGAGATCGACTTCGAGACGAATCGCGCTAAGAGCGATGAGGGACGCACGCCGATAGTCGACTTCCGCGTGTTTGAGCCAGTCGACGCTTCGTGAAACAAAGTCGGGGAGCGAATGGAGTGCCCCTGCCTGTAGTGCAACCGTCAAGAACAGAAGCTTGTGAGCTGGATAGTTTGGCACGAGATCAAGTATTTCTTGCTCTCGCTTGTTCTTCGAGCACCAATCTCGGAGGCCATTAAAGTCGATCGTTGCACTCGTATCGCGACCACCAATAGTCATCAGTGATCCCACGGCGTCCAAGACGTTTTTCGTATCGGCAACTAGCTCCGGGAGTACTTGGCAAAAAAACTGCTGAAACTGGAACATTTCGTAATGATCTGCTTCGTCGGCCCCAATGAATGACGGAACAGACAGAAAATCCAAACTTCCGGCGTTGTGGAGTCTGATGACTGCGGCGATGACATCTGCTTGTTCATATGCTTCAGCCTCGCCCAAGCGTGGAACCAGTAACGAAAGAAGCGTTTTGTTTTTGTACCGCTCGAGAATGTCGTTTTCGAGAGAGTTTGTCATCACGGACCTTGGACGTAAGAAAGCGACCATATTATGGGACGCTTCAGAGCCAGCTGATGTTCAATGCAGCCCAGACAGAGTGGGTGCTCTTCATGATACGGCATCAACCGAGATACTGTGCCAATATTGATTACGTAAGGTACTCTCGAGGGGCAAACGCATAAGACGACCATAGGCTGGCCGTCGTTTAGCCAAGGTTGGCCGATTAACCTGAACTCAGGCAAAAAATGGAAGATGAGCTGCCCGAAAATTTGGACTCGTGCGATTTGATGAGAACGATCGACTCGCTTCATGAAGTCGATATGCGAAATGGATTTTTCTCACGGTGGGACGACGCCACTGGCGAAATTCGGCCGGCTACCGTGTCTGGACATCTCGCGGACGTAGCATCGTTCAACTTAAGTGCAAGAGTGCCCCGGTCGGTTCGAGTCCATTTCGAAACGGCGAAAAATCTCTACGTTTACGCGTGGTTTGTCTATCGATTTTATCCTGTGGCAGAGCAACAAGTGCTCACGTCACTCGAGTTCGCGCTCCGCGAGCGGTTAGGTATCCAGATGAAACAATCGTCAGGAGAAGAGGCTAAGCGTACACGCGGTCTAAGAAATTTGCTGGAGGAAGCACGGAAGCGAGAACTGGTATCGAATGCCCGGTTTTCATGGAATGAGGAGCGAGCACGGCAACGTGCCAGACAGCGCGCCGAGTTCCAACAGATCGAGGAGATGCATCGCCTTGGACTGACGACGGTCGAGGTCGATTACTCGAATGTGGAGCCGCTACCCGAGGATTTCGACCAGGACTGGATCGGCACATTCATCAACACTCTGCCTAGGATTCGAAACACATACGCGCATGGTTCGGGCACTCTGCACAACGCGGTCTTGCACACCTTCGAGATCGTTAGTGAGCTGATTAATCAACTCTTCGCTCCGGCGACGTAGCACGGCCGACGGCAGCAGCATCTGTTTGAAAATGGCGCCTGTCATGTCGTAGTGCATTGTATTGGTGGCGCGCCGTGGCACAACATTGGTCACTGCCCCGTCACGGCTGACTTACATCAAGGGGAAACATGGACAATCTTCGCCAGATCGTTAGGCACGAGCGAAGAGCCACGATCCTATGATCGACCAACTTGCAGATGGCAGTCGTTCAACCCGCCAACTTTGTTGGCTGAGTTGCTTTGCTCTACCTCGGTTGAGTAGAGCACAGCGAGCGCTTCTACATGTTCGTCGAACACCAACGAACAGGCCTACCTGCGGTTACGGGTGCCGGGTCGGACGCTGTCGCAATTGCGCGCTACAACCGATATGGAGGTCCATGAGCTACGCTGGACCTATCCGCGATTTCGTGGGCGGGGCATATCATGAGGTGTAAAAGTCATGGATATGTCGATGAAGAAGAAAAGGCAAACCGTAGCGCGTCAGGCAGCGGCCCGAGGGCCGCTGCCTGAGCTGCCCAAGGAACTGCTGGACCAGTTGGTCAAGGGGCCGATGACGCCGACCGAGGTGCAGGATCTGATGCTGGCGTTCAACAAGGCAGTCATCGAACGCGCGATGGGCGCCGAGATGAATCTGCATCTGGGCTACCCGTCGGGCCAGTCCAAGCCGGCCGGGCAAGCCAACGAGCGCAACGGCGCCAGCGGCAAGACGGTCATCACGGATCGTGGTCCGGTTCGGGTCGAAGTCCCCCGCGATCGCGACGGCAGCTTCGAACCGATCCTGATTCCGAAGCACGAGCGTCGTTTCACCGGCTTCGACGAACGCATCATTGCGATGTACGCCCGCGGCATGAGCGTGCGCGAGATTCAGGCGTTTCTGGCCGAGCACTACGGTACCGAGGTGTCGCCCGATTTCATTAGTTCGGTCACCGACGAGGTGATGGCCGAGGCGCTGAGCTGGCAGAACCGTCCGCTCGATCCGATGTATCCGGTGGTGTTCTTCGACGCGCTGCGGGTCAAGATCCGCGATGACGGCGTGGTCAGCAACAAGGCCGTGTATCTGGCTTTGGGCATCCAGGCCGATGGCCAGCGCGACGTACTGGGCCTCTGGATCGAGCAGACCGAGGGCGCCAAGTTCTGGCTCAAGGTGTTCAACGAACTCAAGACTCGCGGCTGCCAGGACATCCTGATCGCCGTGGTCGACGGCCTGAAGGGGCTGACCGAGGCGATCGGCGCTGCCTATCCCAAGACGACTGTTCAGACCTGCATCGTGCATCTGATCCGCAACAGTCTCGAGTACGCCAGCTACAAGGACCGCAAGGTACTTGCCGCAGCACTGCGCCCGATCTACGCGGCCGCCAGCGAAGACGCCGCGAGACAGGCGTTACAGGACTTTGCTGACGGCCCCTGGGGCGAGAAATACCCGACCATCGTGCAATCGTGGCAGCGTGCATGGGAGCACGTCGTACCGTTCTATGTGTTCCCGCCAGAGATTCGACGGGTCGTGTACACCACGAACGCCATAGAAAGTTTGAATATGCAACTGCGCAAGATCATCAAGACGCGCGGCCACTTCCCGAATGATGAGGCCGCGATCAAACTGCTCTGGCTGGCGCTGCGCAATGTGCTGGCCAAAACGGTACGTACTGCCTTCGACTGGAAATCAGCGATGAACCAGTTTGCTATCCTGTTCGGCGAACGGTTTACGCAAGCGCGCGGATAACCTGTTGTTCAACCGCCTCGCCCACAAAAATGCGGACAGGTTCGCTACGCTCGTAGTACGCGCGAGAAAGAAAATGCCCGCTCATCAGGCGGGCATTTCAAGAGGTGGGGCAGGAAACTTACCGCGGACGACGTCCAGCCCAGTAAGCCCCGCTCCCTGTTTTCTGTTGCTGCACCTAGGCCAACTCTGTCGTGAGAGTATCCGCTATTTTGCCGACTTGCAACGTGCGCCTCTCGCCTTACCCTGCTACGCCGGCCTCAAGCGAAACAATGTATCGAAGCAAGTCGTCAACGCGTCCATCCGACACGAGTTGCTCAGCGGTCTTGTAATCGAAGATCCGCAACGGCTCATTGCGATACCAGAAGAGCGCGCTCTGTAGGTCGCCCGAGATGTCGGTTGCAGCTCGGATAACCCTGAGCGCTTCCCGAAGGTACTTTTGCACGCTTTCAGAGCCGGCTAGGCGGCTTACCGTGTTGCGGTGTACGTGGGCGAGCCGCGCGAGCGTTTGCATATCGATGTGCAAGGCGGCAGCGAAACGCCTCGCCGAGATGATCGGACCGATGCTCGTCGGTTCTCTCAATGACGCCATGAATTGGGCGAATTCGCTGGAACTGCCGGTGATGTCAGATTCCATGGTGGTTCTTGATTGCACACTATGTGCACATTTATAGCACATCTACATCCACTTCGACCCGTGTACCCCAATCCAGCAGGGCATCGTAAGCCCGTTTGCGACTTGGACGGAGCCGATTTGATGTGCAGGCAGCATTGAGATTGCGGGGGGCAACCCAAGGGCAAGTATTTGATTTTTATGGGGTTATGGCGCCCGCCCATTCCAAGATCAACTTTTCTGCGAATTCTGTAGGAAAAGGCCACCTTTTCTGCCACTTCCTAGCGGGGAATTTCGCAGAAAAGGTGCTCAAGTCATTGATTTGCGTGGGTCGTAGAGGTCATCTTTTCTGCGACCCTACACTGTGGTGGAGGGCTTGCGGGCAGCGGCCCTGCCTGATCGCTGGGGAGTGGGGCGGCGAACTCGGACGTAGCAGATTGGCACCTACATGCGCGTAGTCTCGGTTCCGGTCCGCGTGCGGTGGGCTTTGAAAAATGCTCTGCGTCGAGAGACTTGGGGATAGCCGGCATTCGAGCATTCCCGTCGCTTCCGATAGAGCGACGGAAAGTGTTTTTCGTCAAATAACATGAAAAATTGCTAATCGGCATACCGATTTGTTAGCTGTGTGCCACATTTTGGTAAACTCGCGCGCAGCCGCCCGCTATTTAGAACAGCAACATCCGGCGGATCATAACGAATCAAACTGAGAGACCGTCGTGAATATCCGAGAGTCATTCCGCAATTTCGTATCGGGAATCGATGCGAATCGCCGGCCAGTCGTGCTGAATTGGGGTAAGGCGCAGCACGCGCTGGGGTCGAAGATCGCGTTGCAGCACGCGAGCATTCGTGAAAGCATGATGACAGGCATCAGCGGTCATTTGACCTGCATTTCTCAGCAGGGCGATCTGCCTCCGAAGCTTTTCATTGGAGCGCCGGTCTCAATCGGTATCGTCACGGACCGCGGCCAAGTGCATGCCATCAACGCAATTATTAGCGCCGTTCAGGTCGGACGGACCGACGGGGAGTTGACGGTTTACCAGTTCGCCGTGACTGACGCGTTGAACCTGCTGCACAAGCGCACCAACTCTCGCATCTTTCGTAACGTGAGCGTGGTCGATGTACTTGGCGTCGTCCTGAGCGAATGGCGACAGCGTAGTGTGGCACTTGCGCAGGCGTTCGAGTTCGACCTGTCGCAACTCGATAGATCCCGCTATCCGGTTCGCTCTTTCGTACGTCAGGTCAACGAATCTGATGCCCGTTTCATCTCCCGGATTGCGCGTCGCGACGGCATCACGCTGTTCGTGCGCGCCGGACGGGTAAGCGGGGAGACGAAAGACGGCGATTCTCCCGTGCATGCGCTGGTGTTCTGCGATGACCCTCGGAAACTGGGCGAGTCCGCCGCGGGTATAGTGCGGGTTCATCCACGAGACGCTGGAACGGAACAGCGCGATACCATCACCGCTCTGACGATGCGTCAGCAACTGATTTCGGGGGAATCGGGGCGCCCTTCGTGGGACTATCGATATGCCCGCGTGGACCAGTCCAGTGCATCGACAAGGATCGATCAAGGCGAATCGGGTAACGATCTCGCGAAATTGCTGACGGACATCGTGATCGACGTCCCGCATATGGCGGACTCGTGGGCAGACCACGAACGGATGACGGAAGATCGCATTCTGGCTCATGAAGCGCAGGCGGTGCGATACGACGGCGTGAGCGGAATTCGCGACCTTGCAGTCGGCGCATGGATCACGATCGCCGGAGAGGACGAGTGGGGCGCGCTCCCGTCCGACAAGCAGCAATTCGTGATTACATCATTGCACCACGAGATCTGGAACAATCTGCCCAAAGGGTTGAGCGAGCGCGCGCAGGCACTGTTCGCCGCCAGCCACACGCTTCAGCAACCACAGTCGCTGAGCGATGGAGATCCGTCTGGTCAGGATACGCGCTACGAAAATACGTTCTCGTGCGTGCCGCGTGGCGCGCCTCTCACGCCGCCTTACGATCCCAAGACTGACCTTCCGCCGACGCCGTTGATTACCGGGCGCGTGGTCGGGGCCGATGGCGAGGAGGTCAGTTGCGACGAGAATGGCTGCGTGTTCGTGCAGATTCTCGGGCAGGATTCCCGCGATCATGCGCACGCGCAGGGTGCCGGGACAAACAGCAACGAGAGCGACAGCGCACCGATTCGCGTGGCATCCAGTCTGGCCGGGCCGAATTTCGGCGAGACGTTCTTGCCGCGGGTGGGCACTGAAGTTCTGCTCGGGAGCCTCGGCGGAGATCCGGACAGGTTGGTCATCATCGGCGTACTGGCAAACGGCGCGAACATGCCGGCGAGTTTCACTCATACCGGCAGTTTGCCCGGCAATCGCTTTCTTTCCGGTATCAAGACGAAGGAAATCAAGGGGCAGCGCTACAACCAACTTCGTCTCGACGACACACCGCAACAAATCAGCGCGCAGCTTGCATCGGAGCACGCGCATAGTCAGTTGAATCTCGGCTATCTGACGCAACCGCGTGATAACGGACAGGGTGCTGACCGCGGCCAAGGTGCCGAATTGCGCACCGACGCGGCAGCCGCGTTGCGCGCGGCGCAAGGGATGCTTTTGACCACCTACGCGCGTACTCAGGCGAGCGGCGGACAGCTTGATCGCGATGAACTCGTCGAATTGCTCGGCGAATGCGCGGAGCTGTTCAAGGCGTTGGGAGATTACGCCGGACAGCACGGTGGCACGGCGACCGATGCGACGGGGCAGCAAGCTGTCGTGACCGCCTTCAAGGGTTGGACGCCAGGCGGTCATGCGTCAGGCGGCGATCGTGCGCCGAACGCTGACGCAGGCGATTCTCAGGCGCTGATGGCATTTGGCGCAAAGGCCGGTGCGCTCAATATCACTCCCAAGACTTACGTGACCTACGCTGGCGAGAACATCGATCAGATCGCGCAGCAGAACCTGCAATTCGCCGGGGGGCAGCGCGTGATCACGACGGCTGGCAAGGGCATCCACCTGTTCGGGCGCGGGGAAGGCGTCCGCGCGATTGCCGGCGAAGGCCCCGTTGTCTTGCAGGCGCAACAGGACACGCTCGCGGCGACCGCGCAGAAGGGGATACAGATCATGTCGGTCGGCGACGAAGTGTTGATCTCGGGTAAGTCGATCCGGTTCGTCGCGGAAGACGGAAGCTACGTGAAGGTCGGTGGCGGCGTCGAGGTCGGTTCCGACGGGGCGTTCACCGCACACACGGCGGGACATGATTTCGTCGGTCCGAAGACGGACCACGTTGCGCCGCCGGCGTTCAATCGCGGAGGAGCCGATCAGAAGTTCCGCTTGCGGTACCCGGGCACCGACGGTGACGATGGTACGCATCCCGTGCCGAATCGTCCGTACAAGATCACGCTGCGCAATGGCCAGGTCATTAATGGTGTCTCGGATGCACACGGGTTAACGGAGCTTGCATCGAGCGACGCGATGCACATTGCACACATTCAGGTTTTCGACGCTTAAGGCAGGCGATCATGTCCGATACCACAACCTCTTCGCCCCGGATCGTCGGCGAGCATCAGGCGATTCTCAATTGCAACCGGCCACAGAATGCGTTCGTCAATACCGACGTACAAAATCGTTTCCCGTGCACGACGATCCTGGTCCATGGCGTGAACGACCTGGGAACGGATTTCGGCACGGTCGAAGGCGGATTGTGCGAGGGATTGAACGACCGCCTCGGTCGCACCGATTTCAAGGGCGCGGAGTACTCGCACGGCCGCATGGCGAACGACCCGAGCCAAGTGAGCGTTGCCGACATGATGAAGAACATGGACGACGTCATCTATCGTCGGCAGGAAAGCGAAGAGACGAGGAGTCCGTTGATTCCGTTTTATTGGGGATTGCGCGTCGGGAAGGAGGATTTGCCCCGGGACCCCAATAAGGAAACCGTCAACGGCCAGTACGTCGACCGGTTCGGCAATCGCCTCGATGAGCACCGTGCGCGCAACGGCGGATTCTTCGCCAATGCGACCAACAACATTCCCGACATGTTCGACTCGAATTTCAAAGGGGGAATGGCGACGAAAATTCTCGACAGGATGCAGGGTGATCCGACGCATCCGCTTCGCGAGGCGGAAAATCGGCATTACATGGTGCTGGCAGCACGGCGGCTCGCGGCATTGGTGCGGCAAATCCGCCTTATCGACGCGGACGGGACGGTCAATATCATTGCGCACAGTCAGGGCACGCTGATATCGCTGCTCGCCCAGGCCTATCTCGTCGAGGGACTGATTCCGAACCAATGTGGCCCCGCTGACCGCCCTGCCGACACGTTGGTTCTGATCGACTCGCCCTACAGCTTGAGCGAGGAGTTCATGGATCGGCTGCTGCAACGTGGGGATCAGCAGCAGACGACTTATGCGCGTGCAAAGACCTTGGCAAACCTGGTCGGGCATGTGGCGAGCGGCAAATATCCGACGCCACCATTCGATCAATTGAAGTACGAGCCGGGCCGGGACAATTTTGGCGTCGTCGGGCCGACGTGGGATCCCGCGCAGGCGAGGCGCCTGAGCGGGCCGCAAGGCAATGAATGCGTCGTGTTCGCCGAGCGCGACAATCGCGGCAAAGTGTATATGTACTTCAGCCCGGAGGATGCGACCGTCGGGCTGAGCGGCGTCAATGGCATGGGTTGCTCGGGCCTGCCCGACTCAATCGACGTGCGTGCGGCGCAGCAGGGAGGCAAGCCGGAGACTATCAATTTGCTGTCGGCGGCTTTCCGGCAGCGCGTCTTTACCCGGCGTCTGCGACAGGGCAAGCCGGTTCAGGTTGGTACGCCGCCCGGAAACTTTACGATACGGGAAAAGGGCGAAACATCTCATGGCTTGCCCGGTGGCTTTACGACGTGGATCAAATCGGCGCAGATAAGCGTGGGTACCCAGCGTAATATCAATGGCGAAGCATTGACGCCACCATTCGATCCCGAAATGGAAGGCAATGTGCTGCCGGGAACCGCAGCGACGCCGCTCTCGAAAAATAATGACGGCGAGTTTGCGCCCGGCAAGCAAGCCATTGACCAGCTTGAAGCGGAAATTGCGTTGAGCACGAACAGTGGCGAAGGTGCGTTGCAGGCATTGCCTGCACAAACCATCGACTGGCCAACGAGTGAGGATGGGACGCTGCCGACCTCTACCGAGGTCGAGGCGTCGCTGAACGCTGGCAAGGGTCCCGACGATCAGTGCAAGGTAAGCCGGGTCGTATCGACGGTACCGCCGTCGCCCGGGCACATCGTCGTCTATCGGCAGGAGACGCTCAATGAAGCCAAGGTTCGGCTGATGAATCAGCATAAGGGAGAAAGCTCATATCACTCGGCGGTCATGAGTGGTCGCAGAAATCACCGCTGTGCGACTGCGTTCGATGTGTCGGTAGGCCAGGCGCGTGCGCTGGACGATCCGGACTGGGCGACGCTGCTGCGTGCTGTCGCCGACTGGCGTACACCAATGAGCAGGATCGACAAATTGACGAAAGCCCATACGAACCTGGACG
This sequence comes from Burkholderia sp. CpTa8-5, assembly GCF_017815045.1. Lineage (NCBI taxonomy): Bacteria > Pseudomonadati > Pseudomonadota > Betaproteobacteria > Burkholderiales > Burkholderiaceae > Burkholderia > Burkholderia sp. CpTa8-5. The sequence goes on along the minus strand of NZ_JAGIQD010000008.1, from coordinate 217,461 downwards.
AGCAGACGCTGCACATCATCAGGGCGAACTGCGAATATTACGACCAAGGGAATTTCCCTGGGGAAGACGTCATTCCCAAGGCCTTTCCTGCAGGCGTAGTCAGCGAAACCATCGAGATGAGAACCGATGAAATCAACAAGCAGGTTCGAGCTCGTTCACCCCACCATATGCACGGTTGACGCTACATGACGACAACATCGGTCCCGCGTCTATCAGGATCGCGAGTATTTATTTTTTTGTTCGCGAGCCTCACTTTGATTTGGCTCGTGGCATTCGAGTTGACTGCGAGATATGGATTTTCGTTTCTGGAAAATATGACGATGATAAGGCGATTGCTATTGTTGATCCTGCCGCCACTGTTACTGGCTGCTGGCGTGAGCCTTACCTATGGCGCATCGCTGCGCAAGGACTCGTCACGTCCAGAGGGAGCCAGTACCGCACAGTCTGCTCTGAGTGTGGCATCGGCCGGAGCGGGATCGCAGGATCCTCAATTCACATTGGAGATTCGGCGTATCGGCGTGACGGTTGACCGCTTCCGGCAACGGGCACTATTGATGCGCCTGGATGAAACTGGGGCGAGCGGAACGCTGCTGCTGCAAGATCCCAAGCAATATCCCTGGTCAAGTGATACGCGCGATTCGGAATACGCCAAGCGCCAGAACAACGTGTTCGGCTATGCATTGCGCAACTGGGTGGATTACTGGCCTATTCCCGTTGTCGTGCTGGGACCGCCCCGTAACGTCGCCGATCCGCATGCCGATCGCATGGCGACCCACATCAATAGCGCCGATAACGGCGCGGGCATTGGTAACACGCTATACATCAGACTCGACGAGATTCACGGCGAACATGGCGACACGGCGGTAGCGCGCCTGTTCGATTTCTTCGACCAGCATCCGGATTTGCCAGCTGTCGTGGTGCTTGCCGAAGATGGTCTTGTGACGCGAGGCTACATGCGCACGCCACACGGTGATTATCTGGACAAGTCGAACGCGAACGGCAATTTCGTTCCGCAATATCCGGATAGTTTGGTTGCGATGCTGGTGACGCGCAAGGATCGCGTCGATCGGACGATTCGACCATATGTTGTCGATGCGCCGGAGGCGATCGACAAGACCAAGACACAATTTGATGTCATCAAGCTGTGGAACTACTTCTGGGCACAGCAGAAATCCTATCCCAGGCCAGCGCCCGGTGTTTATGAAATGTCTTGGGACTATTGGCACGCGAAGCTCCCCGAGTTCTGGAAGACCGCAGCGCTGAAGATGCCGGACGGCTTCAAGCCGAACCCGTGGGTGCCGATTCCGTGGACGACGTGGCAACTGAAGGAGTACGACAAATGGCCGGTTCTGGCCAATCTGCATCGGCCGGTGCGAGTCGATCTGAGCAACGGCCACGGGGCGCCGTTGAAGAAGGGCCAGCGAATCGAAAAGATCCGCGCCGGCTGGCAGCAGGCAGTGGGCACGCTTGCGCCCGGCGAGCAGCCGGGACGGATGTTCTACGATACCGGCACCTCGACCGCCAATCTCGCGTTGCTGGTGCAGTCGCTGCACGACAATCCGCAGCATATCGATATTGACGACCCGAAAGACGCATTCGACATGCAGCGTCGTATAGGCGGCGACACCGGAACGAGTTCGATCTGGGTTCAGAGCGCACTGGCGCTGATGATGGGTTATGGTGACGGGAAGACGAGCGCACTGATCAACCTGAGGGACCCGTTGCATGCCACGATCGTCATGCTGACGCCGCCGGACGCCGCGTCGCGGCAGGCGCATCCGCAGACCTTCAGCTGGGATTACTGACGGACCGGATTGACACGTCATGGGTCAAAAGCGATACATCATCGAAGGCGATGTGCACAGTCACGGCGGACGCGTTGTGTCCGGGGCACCGAACTCGCGAATCAACGGGCGCGCAATCGCACGCTTGCACGATCCCGCGATCTGCGAGATTCACGGCCTGACCTTCATTGCGACGGTGTCGGGCCACGCCCGATTCGACGGGCAAGTCGCCGCATGCGACGGCGACTTGCTGGCATGCGGAGCACGCCTGATCGCGAGCCAGCACCAGACAGGAGGCTAACGGAAATACGGTGCGCGTGAGCGGTGCGCCTCGAGCCGGCGGGCATCGGCTGATCACGCTGGTCACGCTCAGATCACGAATTCCATCGGCTTCGTGCCGCATTGCGCATCCGGCAACGGCTCGCCACGCTGCGTCGCGGCCAGCAACCGTCCGATCGCAATATGGACCACATCGGCGCGCACGCTCGACGGCGTGAAGCCTGCGGCGTTGTCGAGTCCCTCGCGGTGCGCACGCATGATTCGCACGTCTTGCTGGATCACGGAATGCGTGTAAAGGTGCAGCAGTGGTTTCAGCGCGCGCAGCAGCACGGCCGGCAACGCAAAGCGATAGGCGATGTACGTATAGACACGCGATCGACGCGTGTCGAGCGGTGTGATCTGGCTGATGATCAGAAAACTCGAGCGGCTCCCCCAGTGATAGTCGCATCGCGTGACGTTCGGTGCATAAAAATGATCGGTATGCCGAAGCGGTTCCCTGGATGGATTGGTCAGCCAATCCAGCATGCCGATCTTGTCGCCGTCATCGTGATACGTGACCTCGACGCTTTGCTGCTTCAGTTCGACGGTCGCCCGTAGTCGCCGCCCAGTGGATGAACGAAAAATCCGGTCGTGCACGAACACCGTATGCGGGACGTCCATGAAGTTCTCGACCAGTGCACCGAGATCGCCGTCGAACGTATTGATCATATAGTACGACTGCCACGGCCGTTCGCCGTGGTGTGGCATGTCGAACGGTCGCTTCAGCGCTGGATCGCCTCGCCCGCGGTAGACCCAGACGAGACCGTGCCGAGTCAACACCGGCAATCTGCGCTGACGATATGGGTAGGTCGTACCGGTCGGTTCGGCGCTTGCGCTGTCGATGCTGGGAATTCGGGTGACGCTGCCGTGCTGGTCGTAATGCCAGCCGTGATACGGACAGACGAGGCAGCCGTCGACGACTTTCCCGGCCGACAACCGGGTGCCGCGATGCACACATTGATCGACGAGCGCGACGATCTCGCCGTCGGCCGCCCGGAATAGCACGATGCCGAGGCCCAGTACGCGAGTACCGAACGGTTTGTCCCGCTTGACCTCGGCTTCGGTGCTCGCGACATACCATTGCTCGACGAGTGCGCCGAAGGCTTCGCCATCGGCATCCGGCGCGGATTCGTCGCACGGCGAACACGTTGATGCGATCGATATGTTCAACATGAGCACGCGTCCTCGATAAATGCGCGGAGTGCGTTCGCCACGGCGGGCTTGGCCACCAGAGCGCGGGGTTTGACATCTCCAGCCCGGATGCATGCACGCTCGTGGGCTCGCTGGACGAGATCCGCCAGCTGGGCGGCACCCCCACGTATGCGAACCGCGCGCAACGGGCCAAGCTGGCCGACCGTGCGTGCGTGCCGGTAGTGAAAAGCGCGGGCGAGAGCCTGTTCCAGCGCAACGCCCAAGGTGGCGACGTCCGGCGTATCGCTTGCAAGCAACAGCAGGTAATGGGGTGGATCCGCGTCCACGCACGGAATCACGCAACCTTCGTCGCCTGGTTGCAGTAACTTGGAAAGCGACGCGGCCAGATAGGCTTCGTCCAGCTTTTCACCGACCAGATCGCTTTGCGTGTCCGCCCGCCCGACGAAGGTCACGCATGGCGTTCGTCCCGCATATCCGGTCACACGGACCCGATCGCCGAGCCGATAGCGGTACAGGCCGCCTCCGGTCGTCACGACGACCTCGACCGTGTCGCCCGGCTTCAGTTCTTCCACGCCTATCGCGGTTCCATCATCGAGCAGGAACTCGAGGAAGTGGCTGCAGACGGCGAGGGGACAGCCGGCCGTATCGCCGAACGGCAGGCTGACCACTGCCTCGGTGGAAAACAAGCCTTTCGGAAACCATGCGGCCTGGGGTAACAAGGTGCGGGCATGTGCGGCGTAGTGTTTGCTTGGACCGTCCATCCAACAACTCACTGCCGCGAGTTGAGGCCACAGCCGGCCGCAGTGACCATCGTCGAGTGCGCGCCGCAGCGCGGCCGTACGATTCGGCGGCAGCGAATCGAACAGGAAGGTGAGTGTGTCGCGGCGTTGCGGTTCGGCGTTGTCGAACAGCGGACGAAGCAGACTGGTCAGGAAGGTTGGGCTCCATACGCTGATGAAGGCCAGATCATGAGCGGCGATCAACGCGCGCAACGTTTCGGTGCGCCACGTGCGAGCATCACCCGATAGCGATGGTACGACGAGCGTCGGCAGCAGATCGACGAGCGGGCTGTCGGCCAGATAATCGAGATCGCTGTCCGACCCGATCATGATGCCGTTGGGAGCGCGGCCGCGCGCTTGCAGCGGAGGCGACATCGACCAGTACGCGCGGCCGGCTGCGACGCCGGGCACGGCGTGATGCAGATCGGAGAGCCAGACGACCAGTGCGAACTGCAATTCTTCGAGAAAGGCCGGCGTATAGGGAATGAGCTTTTGCTGCTCGCTGCCGCCGCTTGTGCGCTCGAAGAAACGTGGCGGTTGCGCGGTCAGGATCGGAGTGGACTCCTGGAGTGCACGATCGATCCATCGGGACACGCCAGCGTAGGGGGCAACCGGCACGCGTTCGCGAAATTGTGCCGGATCCGCGATATCGGCAAACCCGTGGGCGATGCCGAACGCCGTGTTCCGATTGGCGGCGAGCAAGCGTGACAGATAGGACGCCTGCGCGTCACCCGGCGCGTCGAGCGCCGTGAGCCACACGCGGCGAAAGGGTTCTGCAGCAGCGCCGAACGCGGCCCACGCATCCTGTGCACGCACGTGCGTCCTCTCGTTAGAAATAGGTTTTTTCGAGTTGTGTCGGATCGCTCGGCAAACGCCGGGGCGCTTCGAACACATGCAGCCAACCGTACCACAGCGGCCGCGTCTCCGCCGCGTCGGAGCACGCATGAAGCTCCTGCCAGCGCAGGCTCGGACGCCGGTGATGCGTCAGGTTGTAGTTGAAGTTGAGGAATGCCCAGCGGATCAGTATGGGGGCACGCATATTGTATGTGCCCTCCACAACGTCGAGCGGCGTGTGCATGTGATAAACCCATTGGAGCGACGACCACGAAAACGCGAATGCGAGGTAGGCAAGCGAGATGTCGAGCACGCGCCAGTCCAGCAATGTCCCCAGTGCAATCCATACGGCCACGCCTGCGAGCGTTTCGTATCGAATTCGTCGGAATTCCGCGTGGCCGAAGTCTCTGAACGCGGCCGCATAGGTGTTGTCGTGTCCGTACTTGGCCCAACCATACGGAATGCGACTCGGAAGCACGGCCAGGACGAAGCTGCCCGCGAAACTCGCGAACCAGATGCCGCCGACGATCGCCGCGTAGTATGCGACTCGCTTGCGCCACAGCGAAGCATCCGGCTCGACGAAGTCCACCCGCTCCGCAGGCGTTCGATTTCGCACGTGGTGACCGAGATGATTCACGTGAATCAGCGTTGCCGCGGCGCCGAACATCGTTGATGCCCACCACATCATCAAGTAGTTGATTTTCCCGCGCCGATGCCCGAAACCGTGGAATGTTTCGTGCATCATCGAAAACACGCCTTGCATGATCAGGCAGAACGGTACGAGCGCCCCCCAGCGCCACGGGCTCGTACCGTGCGACAGCCACGTCAGGATGCCCGCCCATATAACGCTCTGTAGCGCGAGCACGCAGAGATTCAGCCGATCGAACCGTCGCGAACGATTATCTATGGCGCTTGCATTGGCATCGAACATACAATTCGGACATGGATGGTGGCAGCGACGCAGAGCATACCTTCGATCGCCATCGTCGAACAATACGCCCGCCTGCGCTGACCCTGCGCGTTACGCCACGATCGGCCACGACCATGTACGCCAAACGAACCGACGATTCAATGCATGAACGCCGCAACGACGCGGCAGACATCCGTCGGCGCAATCCGCGGTTTCGTTTTGCCGACGACATTCCGCGCTATTGGTATCGTGATAACCGCAGGGTGACGCGCTTTTTCGACGCGTTCTCGATCATGTTTCCGCTTGGCGAGAAGTTCTTTGTCGATAGCGTGAGGCAGTACTGCGACGCGCTGCCGGCCGACGGCACGCTCGCCGCGCAAGTGGATGCATTCCTGTACCAGGAAGCCACTCACATCCGCGAGCACCGCGCGTACAACCGACGCCTGGCTCGCCAAGGCATGCCGGTCGACGCACTCGAGGCGCTGATGAGGAGACGGCAGGAACAATGCCGGCGTGTCGCGTCGCCGCTGCTTCAATTGACCTTCACCGCATGTCTTGAGCACTACACCGCCATTCTGGCCGATCTGCTGTTGCGCGACCCCGCCATTTTCGACGGTGCCGACCCGTCGATGGCCGCGATCTGGCGGTGGCATGCGATAGAGGAAACCGAACACAAGTCTGTCGCGTTCGACGTATTTCGCGCTTGCGGCGGCGGCGCGATCAAGCGCTATGTCATACGGGCGGCGGCGATGCTGGGTGTCACGGCATGCTTCATCGTCGATCTGGGGTATTTCATCGTCCGTCTCGCGCGTGCCGACCGCGACGCCGGCAATTGGCGAAGCTGGGCACAGCTTGGCTGGTGGCTGTTCGGCGCGCGGGGCATCGTTACCCGCGTGCTACCAGCGTGGCTGGCATGGTTCTCGCCGCGTTTTCACCCTGACCGAATCGGGAATCCAGCCACGCTGGCTGCTGCCCGCGCGGCGCTCGCTGCCGATGGCGTGACAACGGAGCCGGCATGAGTGCACGGTATCCGGCATGGTCGCCGTCCGGCTTCGACGAGTGGCGGCAACACTACCCATTGACGCCGTTCGAACCGGCGCCCACAGCACTCGACTGGACCGAGCGCTTCATCGAATGTTGGCACGCGCATGACGCCCATGCATCCTCGAACATCGTCATCGTGCTGATTGCGGGACTCTATTCCGAGTGGATACCCGCCTGCTTCCGGCATGCTGCGCAGGCGTTGCGTGCCGCGCGGTACTCAGTCCTGCGTGTGCCGGTCCGCTCGTCGCGCGCGGTTGCCGAGCAGGGCGCGCATATCGTTCGCAATCTGTATGCGCGCTTACCCGCTGATCGCCGCTTTATCGTCCTTGCCCACAGCAAAGGGGGACTCGATGCATTGGCGGCGCTGCATGCGGATTCAGGGCTTCGTGCTCGCTGCGACGGTATCGCACTCGTTCAGCCGCCCGTCGGTCCGAGTGCGATCATCGATGGCTTGCTCGAGCAACGTGGGGCGCGCATCGATCCCGCATGGTTGGGTCGAGCCGCCGGGAGATTGCTGCGCACACGCTGGTTGTATGCAGGCTCGCGCGATATCGGCAGCGGGCGCGACGCCGACATCGCGAATCTGTTGTCTACGGTGCCCGGTGGCCTGCACTGTGTGCATGTCGTAAGCTGGTCGATAGAACGCACGTCCCGGTTCGATGCACATCACTCACGCCTCGACCGCTACCGTCCCGGCTGTGCGCATGACGGACAGTTCTACCTCGACCACCAGACGATTCGCGGCATACCGCGAGTTTGCATGCCACATCTCGACCATGGCCAGCCTGTGCTCGGCGGCGCCGGCTTCGATGCGGGGCGTTTCTGGCTTGCACTCGTTGCGCTCCTGAACGACGCGCGGGCGGCAGCGGTCGCAAGCGGTCAGACGAGATAGATCTCGAACCCTGGGATTGCTTCGGTGGCGCCCGAATCGAGTGCGCTCGTGCCGGGCGCGGATAGCGTGTATAGATCCATCGGTAATGCGGTGTATCGATAACCCTGTAAGGCGGGCCATAGCGGATCGTGATCGTACAGGCAAAGCTGCAGCAAGGCATAGCGGCTCCGCTCTTGTTGCCAGACCGCATCGAGCAACGCCTGTGCAATGTCCGGGTCGCGTCCGCTCACATGCAGATGAGTCAGGTAGATATCCCGGAGCGGCTGGCCGGGAGCTGCGATGGGAGGGCGTCCGAGCAAGGGTGCGATGGCGTTGAAGCTGTGACGCAGCGCACCGAGCGAGCGCGGCAGACGTTCCAGCACGATGCGTTTGATACGCCCTGCATCCCACGGAGCAACGCAGCCCACGATACGCCGCTGCGCGTTACGTGCGACCAGAAAGCGCTCGATTCCGAAGTCGGGCCAGGTGTTCAGGCGGCGCGCGAATTCGTCCGCCGTAAAGACGCAACCGAAGGGTTGGGAACGAGACTCTTGGTCCAGGAATGCGCGGAGTGCGTCGGCATCGGCAGCCGACGCGTTCGTGATCTTGACCAAGCCGGCGCTCCGCGCAGCAATACGCCGCGCGTAGATCGATACGTTACTGTAGCCGCGCCAATGTCGAAATCCGAGCCGGGGCCGCTTGCCTGTCCTGAATAGCGATTGCGTCGCGATCCGGTTGTCGCGAATGATGCAGCAGTACGTATGCTGTACGCCTTCGTGCCGGGCGAGATCGGCGAGGCGGTCGACGACATAGTCGACCCAAGTGTGCGCTAGTTCGCGATCGGGTGCGATGCGCAAGTCGCCGAGGTAAGCGATGCGCTGTTTCTCGCCGGCGAGGTAGCCGTCGCGAACGACCATGCTGGCTATTCCCTTGACGCGCCCTGCGCTGTCCTCCGCGAGCCACGTTCGACAGTCGTTCGAATGACACCGATGCAGTGCGAAGTAATCCGGTGAACGATCGAAGCGAAGTGGCATCCCGCTGAGCATCGCGTACCGTGTTTGAAACGCGAGGAGCCGTTCGTTGTCGACCGCTGTGGCTAGCCGGATCCGCGTCATTGGCTCATTCACCGGTGAAGATTCGTCTTGCCATCGGGCGTAGGTTTTCCGGCGTCAGTTCGCACAGGCATACGAGCTCGTTGCCGCACGCGTATTCTGGATTGCGCTTCAGAAAATAGGCGACATCCGGCAGCCGTCGATGCGCGTCCGGCACTTCGGCGAGGGCTGGGGCGAGGCGGCCTTGCGGTACCGGAAACTTGAGCACGCCGGACGCGGCGTCGTATGCGTACCCGAAGCGCTCAATTGCCAGATGATCCAGTAGCGCCTGATTTACGGGTTCAGTCGGTCGGTCGAATCGCGGGGTGAAATCATGTGCGAACGCTCGCAAGTAGCGGTACGTACGATGCCCCTTGCAGATTAGAAACCAGTATAGTGCGACGTCAGGCACGTTGCGTTTGAGTTCACCGGCGAGTCGAATCCAGCAAAACGCGAGTTGCTGACTGCCCCAACAGGCCGGATCCACAATCGTGTCACCGGAAAACAGGATGCGCAGTGTAGTGTCTTGCCACTGCTGTTCATATAGTTTCAACGTGGAGAAGCCGCGTAGCTTGCCGGTGTCGTCACGCATGATGACGCAATGTGTCTTGTCGTCGAGATCGTGTTCGAAGCGTGCCTGTTCCGTATCCCGGTAACAGGTCGAGTAGAGCGCGTACATATGTGCAACATCGACGTCGCGCAGCTGCGCACGTGTCATGGAACTGGCTCGAAGCGGCATAGCGTCGTTATTCATGCGAGCTGAAACGATTTATCATGATACGCGATTGAGCCGCTCCTTTTTTCACATGCGTGCCATACCTCCTGTTTCCGTCTCCTATATACCGTCGGCGTTCGACGCGTGGCGCTGGCTCGCGATCTATGTCGTCGTGTCGGGTGCACTGTACTTCTGGGTCACACACGCGCCGATGGCACCCGTGACGCTGTTGCGTCCGGGACCGTACGATGCGGTCATTCCGCGTGTGTCTGCCAGCGTACCGCTTTATTTGAGCTACGCGCTCGTGATGCCGTCGATTGTCTGGTTCGGCCGCAGCCGAAATTGGCTGCTGCCCGCATTTTTCGCCGGGGCACTTGCCGCAGGCCTGTGTATCGTCTGTCATCTGTTATGGCCGACTGCCGTGAGCCGGTCGCCGGCAGCGGCAGGATGGATCGCGTGGCTGTATCGGATCGACACGCCGCTCGCGGCGAGTCCCTGCGGGCATGTTGCGCTGCCTGTGGCTGTAACCGTGGTGCTGGCTGCGCTACGCGTCCGGGCAGCGCGCTATTACGCTGCGTGGAGCACGATGCTGGCGATCACCGTCTTAACGACCGGACAGCATTTGCTCGCGGACATGCTCGTGGGACTCGTACTCGGCATCGGCGTCGGCTGTGCGACGACCGTACTCATTCGTCTCGACGTCGACCTGCGTACGGCCGCCGCATTACTGCTTGAATGGCTATGTATCGTAGTTGCGCTTCGAGTTGCGTTATCGGTGGGGCATTGGGGGGGCTACCTTGTCGCCGCCGTTGTTGTCGCGACTCGGCAACACGCATTATTCATTCTGTATCACGACGCGACCCACTATCACTTAACCCGCCGCCGTTCCGCGAACGACTTTCTGATCAACTTGGCAATTGGCGTACCGGGGCTCGTGCCCATCGAATTTTATCGCCCGCTGCATCTTGCCCACCATCGACATGTCGGGACGGCGGAAGATCCTGAGCGGAATTATCTGTACCACGCGCAGCCATGGAAATTCGAGCCACTCGACACACTCCCCCTCGTCCGGCAACTGCTCGGTGATTTGCTCCTGGTCAACATGGTGAAAAACATGCGCGCATATCGGCGTGCGAACGGGCGTGGTGCATCCATGTCACTGCCGCTGCTTACGGCGATAGCGACGTGGGGTATCCTGTTTTTGTCGCTCGTGCATGCATGCACAGTACGCGAACTGTTGACGCTTGCGGCGCTTTGGTTCGTCCCTCTCGTGACAATCGGGGCGTTAGTGCAGAAGATCCGTAGTATTGCAGAGCACAGCGGTGGGCCTGGTGCCACGGCTGGCTGGAATGACTGGACTTATTCGTGGCGCGTCGGGTTACTTGGCCGCTTCTTTATCTGGCCGTACAACATTAACTATCACCAACAACATCATCGCGAACCCGGCGTGGCGTGGCATCGCCTGCCCGAATTGCGTGCGTCTGACGAGCCGGTTCTGTCTTCGCGGCAATTGCTTGCGTTGCTATGGTCGGGTGCCTCGCGCAGTGGTAACCCAAGATAGAAAAATCCCTTCGACGGCGCGATGAAGTTTCCCGTCGGTCCTGGTGCGAAAGATCGGCACGACCCGTCGTGCTCCGTCTGACGCGTGCCGCGCAGCCATTGGCCTCTGCGCATGGTCGTGCCGGCCCGTCTGCGTTTGCGATTAATCGCTGGCTATTCCGCCGGCACGTGATTCCTGAATAAGTTAAACAGCGTCGTTTGTAAGAACGACGATGAAAATTATTTAAATAATAGAAATTGTTCGATTTTATTTTCGCTCGATCAAACAAAATGTCCGCAGCACCAAAACCCATTAGATCCACCCCATCGTTCAATGTCGTGATGTTTGTGTGATTTATGACTGGCGCAGATTCTAGCGGAGGCAAGAGGCGTGACCCTTTATTCGCACCCCGAAAATCCATCGAAAATGTAAAGCATTGCAATATAAAACCATGATCCGAGAATTCCGATTGCGACGCGTGATTTTATTTGGCAGGATTTTCATCGAGGGGCACGATTTTAAAACAACAAAGCGGTCGACAATTCAATTTACCGAAATAACGCGCGACGCTTGGCACCCCGTGGCAGGGAAGCTGGCTAGAAAAACAGGTAACGAGACGGCGAACGGGCGGCACCGTTCGCGATCATTGAATCAATCGCTTGTCCGGCAGCGTCGATGCGTCACTCGAACGAGCCGGGCGAATCCGACACGGGGCGGCCATGGCGATACTCAAGAAAGACGCGTCCGGAGAAGCATGCCTGCTCCGCGCGTATCACGTGTTCGGTCGCGACGACGCACGCTGCGACACGGTCATCCGGGACGGCTCGGTGTCCCGCGTCCATGCTCATATCCGCTGGGTCGGCGGGTGCTGGGAACTCCACGATCACAGCAGCAACGGCACGTCGGTATCGGGCGTAGCGCTGCGCGACGGCGAGCATGCAGTGCTGCGGCAAGGCGACGTGATCCGCTTCGGCAGGGCCGGTGTCGCGCCGTGGCGCGTCGAGTCGCTCGACGATCCGGCCGACACGCTGTGGCCGATACGCGGCGCCGCCGCGCCGATCGTGCTCGCGCCGCACCAGATCCTGCCGGCCCCGGCCACGCAGCCGGTTACGATCGTCCGCTCGCCCACCGGCGAATGGCTATGCGACGACACATTGCCGCCGCGCGCGCTCCATGACGGTGACGAAGTGTCGACCGGCGACTTCGCATGGCGCCTCGCCCTCGCGCGCCACGGCTCGACGGTGATGCTCGCCGCCCGCGCCGATCCGGCCGTGCCGGCGCAATTGCTCGAATTCTTCGTCAGCCGGAACGAGGAGCACGTGCGCATGCTGCTGCATGTCCGCGGCGGCGTGGTCGACCTCGGCGAGCGCGCCCATCACTATGGTCTCGTCACGCTTGCCCGCGCCCGCTCGGCCGACATGCAGGCCGGGTACGACGCCGCCACGCAGGGATGGATCGAACTCGACCGGCTCGCGCGCATGCTCGGCATCGACGCGTCCCATGTCAACGTGCAGATTCATCGCGCCCGAAGCCAGTTCGCGGCGCTGCCCGGGCTGGGCGCGAGCCAGCTCGTCGAGCGTCGGCGCGGTAGCGTCCGCTTCGGCGATGTTCCGTTCCGGATCATGCGCGGCGAGCATCTCGAATGCGAGTCGGTGCCGGCCGTCGGGCCGCGTATCGGCCTGCCGCGCGCGGTGCCGGCCCCGGTCGTCCAGTGCTCGTGAACGCGGGAGAACCGGCCGTGCTGACGAGCGCACCCCGCGCCGCCGCGGGACCACTCGCGCGTGAACCGCAGCGGCACGCGGTGCCTTTCGCGACGCTTGCCGGTAAATGGCATTACCGGCTCGGCGCGCTGCTCGGCGAAGGCGGCAACGGTGTGGTGTTTCGCGCGACCTGCGACGAGACGGGGCAAGCCGTCGCGATCAAGCTGATGCGCGACGACGCCGCGCTGATCGCGCCGGAGCGCATGCGCCGGCGCGCGCGCTTCCGGCGCGAGACGAGCCTGTGCGAGGCGCTGCGGCATCCGAACATCGTGGCGCTGCTGGACCAGGGGGAAGCGCCGGACGGGCGGCTGTTCGCCGTATTCGAACTGGTCGAAGGCCGGACGGTGCGCGACCGGCTCGCGGTGGACGGGCCGCTGTCGGCCGTCGATACCGGGCGGCTGATGACGGAGGTGCTCGACGCGCTCGCGGCCGCCCATCGGCGCGGCATCGTGCATCGCGATCTGAAGCCGCAGAACATCGTGATCGCGATGGCCGACGACGGGCCGCACGCGAAGCTGCTCGATTTCGGCATCGGTGCATTGCTGCCCGGTGCCGAAGACATCGCGCGCGAGACGGCGACGCTCGCGACCGAGGTGCTCGGCTCGCCACCCTACTGCGCGCCGGAGCAATTGCGCAACGAGCCGCCGACGCCCGCCAGCGATCTGTATGCGTGGGGCCTGATCGTGATCGAATGCCTGACGGGCGAGGTGGTCATGCAGGGCGCCAGTGTGGCCGAGATCGTCTATCGACAACTGAGCCCGGTGGATGTCGCGCTTCCGCCGTCGATCGCGTCGCTTCCGCTCGGCGCGGTATTGCGGGATGCGCTGAACAAGAATCCGCGCCAGCGCGCCGCGTCGGCCGAGGCGCTCGCGGCGCGGTTTCGTGCGCTCAACTTCGCCGCGCTCGTCGGCCAGTTCGACGCCGCTCGCGCCGGCCGGCAGACGCGCTCGCGCCCGCTCGCGCCGCGCGGCGAAACGATCGTCGAGGCGGGCGAGTATCGGCAGATCACCACGCTGTGCTGCTGCGTGACGATTGCCGGAGAGGGCCGCGAACGCCATGCCGGAACCGAGCACGGCATCGCGCTCGACGGCTACGAGGAGCAGTGGCTGACGAAGTGCGCCGATATCGCGGTCGGGTATGGCGCGCATGCGGGCGGACAGCTCGGCGACACGCTGCTGTTTCATTTCGGCCTGCAGGGCGACATTGACCGGCCCGCCCGCCGTGCGGCGCGGGCGGCGCTCGACATGGTGCGCGTGGCCGAGCGCGCGCGGTTGCCGGCGCTGACGGCTGCCGGCGGGCATGCGGCCGGCGCGGCAGAAGGTTGGCGGGTCGAAGTGGCGGCCGCGATTCATGTCGGGCGGGTGCTCGCGCATGCGTCGCACATGTCGGGCGTATCGACGACCGCCGCGGCGTCGCGGCTGCTCCGGCTGGCAGGCCCCGGACAGATCCTGATCAGCGACGATGCGCGGCTCGTGCTCGAACGGCATGCCGATGCCCGGCCGACCGCGTTGCGGCTGGCGCGGGCGGGCCTCGTGTCGCAGCCGGTTCATGAATTGCTCGGCGAGCGGCATGCCGATACGCCGTTCGATTCGCTCGATGCCGACAGGCGGACGCCCATGGTCGGCCGCGCACGCGAGCTCGACGCACTGCTGCGCGCGTGGCAGGACACGCATGGGCGGCATCGCCGCGCGGCGCGTGGCGAGCCGGTACCGCTCGGTGTGCCGAGGCTCGTCGTCGGCGACGCGGGCTTCGGCAAGTCGAGGCTCGTGCACGAGCTGTGCGAGGCCGTGCGGACACGCGGCCTCGCGTTCGCGCAGTGCGGGTGCCTGCCCGAACGCGAGAATCATGCGTTGTTCCCGATCCTGCGGTTCATCGCCGCGCACTGGCATGTCGATGCCGAGCGCGCGCCCGGCATGGCGCTCGCGGCGATCGACGCGATGATCGCGCCGCTCGATTGCGATCATGCGGCGGCGCGTGTCGCGCTCGCGACCTGGCTCGGGCTGCCCTGCGATGCGAATGGGCTGCTGTGGTCGAGCGCGCGCGAGCAGCACGCACTGTTCGACGTCCTCGAACAACTGATCGTGTCGCTCGGCAACGGCGCGCCGGTGCTGCTCGTGATCGAGGACGTTCAGTGGCTCGATCGCTCGACCGAGGATTTTCTCGCGTATCTGCACCGCTCGCCGCGCGCAGCGGCACTGTGCATCGTGCTCACGTCGCGCCCCGACAAGCTCGCGCGCTGGCGCGGCGCGACCGACCGCGTGGTGCTGCGCCGCCTGCCGCGCGAAGACGCGCAGCGCCTGATGTCGGCGCATCTGGGCCCGGGCGCGGCCGATCCGGCGTGGCTCGGCCGGCTCGCCGATCGCACCGCGGGCATCCCGCTGTTCATCGAGGCCGTCGCGCGCGAACTGGCGGTGAGCAGCGCGGATGGTCTGCTCATCGAGCCATCGGCAACGGACCCGTATCCGTTGCCGCTCAGTCTCGGCGGCATGCTCGGTCTGGCGTTCGACCGGCTCGACGACGCGCGCGGTACCGCGCAGCTCGCCGCGACCATCGGGCTCGAAGTGGATGCGCAACTGCTCGCCGATGCGTCGCCGCACGACCGCGCCACACTCGACGCCCATCTGCGGCTCCTGCTCGAAGAACGGATCGTGTATGCGCAACATCGGCGCGATCGCGTGTTCTATGCGTTTCGCCATGCGCTGATTCGCGACGCCGCATACGAATCGATGCCGCCTGCCGTGCGGCGCGGCAACCATGCGCGTGTCGGCCGCGCGCTGCTCGCGCACGCCGATCGCGGCGCCGGTGCGCATGCGTTCGGCATCGCCGGGCACTTCGCGCGGGCAGGCGCATGCGCGGACGCGATCGCGCACGGCATCGACGCGGCGCGTCGCGCGCTCGAACGGTCGCGATACGACGACGCGATCCGCTACGGGCAGGCCGTGTTCGACTGGCTCGCCACCGCCGACCACGCGCAGCGCGAGCACGACAGCGCGCGCATCCGCGCCACGTTGACGCACGCGACGATGGCGCGATTCGGCTGGGCCGATCCGCAGGTACGCGAGCATGCGGAGCAGTTGCTGCGGCAGACGCAGACGCTCGACGATCCCGAACTCGAGATCAGCGCGTTGTGGACGCTGTCGACGTGCTACCACGTCGCCGGTGACCGCCCGACCGTGCGCCGGATCGGCAAGCGGCTCGACACGCTCGCGACCGAGCGCGGCGATGCGGGCGTGCAGGTGGCGGCAGACGCGATGCGCGGCATGAGCCTCTGGGTCGATGGCGACTATGCGCGCGCCCGTGCCGCGTTCGACGCGGTGCTGGCCGGCTACGACGTGCGACGCGACGCGGGGCACCGGCGCATCCTCGGGCTCGATACGCGCGCATGGACGATGGCGTCGCTCGCCAGCGTGCGCTGGTGCATGGACGACGATCCCCAGCCGTCGCTCGCGATGGCGCGCGAAGCCGTGTATTGCGCGACCTGCCTCGATCATCTGCCGACGCTCGGCGTCACGATGATGTACCTTGCGCGCACGCATCAGCTCGCGGGCGACCGCGATGCGGCGCGATCCGTGTCGGAAGCGATTCTCCGGCTGGCGGACGCGCACCGGCTGCGCGCGGTCGGGCACTACGCCGCGATCATTCACGCGTGGACGCAACGCGATCGCGCGGGCGTCGTCGCGCATCTCGACGCGCAGCGGCAGTCGGGCGGCCTGCTCGGGCTGACCTACTACGCGTCGCTGCTTGCAGAGCTGGATGCCGAACGCGGCGACTACGACGCGGCGCTCGCGCAGATCGGGGCGTGCCTCGCCTGGTGCGATTCGAGCGGCGAACGGTATTACGAAGCCCAGTTGTGGCTGAAGCGGAGCGAGTACTTGCGCCGTGCCGATCCGCGTTGCGGCGGGGTGGCCGCGCTGGACGCGTGTCGGCGCGCAGTCGAAATTGCAAGGACGGCGGGCATGGGCCGGATCGCCAGGCTCGCCGAAGCGATGTTGCAGTCGTTGCCGTAAGCAGTTCAAACCGTCATTCAGGAGAACAGACCGATGAGCAAGGATCTTCGATTGCCGACGTACGAACAGTTTCTCGAATACCGCGCGACCGTCATTCGGGCGATCGCCCTCGCCTGGCATTCACCGGCGTTTCTCGACAAGCTCGAGGCCGATCCGGTCCATGCGTTGCGCGAGCAGTTCGACTATCACTTTCCGTTCAAGCTCGACCTGAAGGTGCAGGTCAAATCGTCGGAATGGACGCCGACTGTCAACGGCGACTGGACGGCCGGCCAGAAAAACAAGCTCACGCTGTACCTGCCGCCCGCGCCGGCCGACGAGACGCAGTTCGCGCAGGCGCTGGCCGCGTACAACGCGGACCACATCACCATCATGGAATGACTCCGGGGAAACCGACATGGCAAAGGACAACGCTAATCCGACGCTCGAATCGATGCTGGCGTTTCAGAAGGTCTATCTGCGTGCGATCGCGCTTTCGTGGCGCGATCCGGCGTTCAAGGCCGAATTGCTGGACCGGCCGCTGGATACGCTCGCGAAATACTTCGGCTATCAGTGTCCGTGGATCATCGACATCGACATCGAGAAGACGGGCGCCGATCATGGCTGGACGAGCGACGGGAAAGGCGGCGGGAGCTGGAACCTGCCACGCAACGTGATGACCGTCGGCATACCGGCGCAGCCGGCACGCCTGGACGAGGAGGCGGTGGCGCTCGCGGCCTACTGCGACGCGGGGCCGTGCTACCTGTTCACCTGCTGCTGACCGGGCGCGGCCGACCCGCGCACCGTCGCGCGGCCCGAGGGCGGTTGCCCAGGCCGCGCGACGTTTGTCCGACCCCGTCGCACGGAACCCCACGATGCTCGATGATCTCTCGCGCGTATTGCGCTTCAAGCCGCATTTGCTCGTGCTCGATGCCGGGCCCGAGACCCTGTTCGTCGTCGACGAATTCAAGCGCGCGATGCTGTCCGGCGCAATCTTCGTGCGGATCGCCGCGTGCCTGCGGGCGCGCATGACGACTGCCGAGATCGTGACGTCGCTTGCCCGCACGTTCGGCGAATGGGAGGTGCTCGCGCGGCTCGACCATCTGGTGCGGCGCGGCTACGTGCGCGCCGATCCGCCGCACGGCGACGACGCGGCGCGCGGTTTCTTCGAGCGCGCCGGGCTCGACGGCGACGCCGCGTGCGCGCGCGTGGCGCAACTGCGTGTCGCGGTGGAGACGTTCGGCGCGGACGGCGCGGCGCTCCGGCGCGCACTCGACACGGCCGGCATCGGCGTCGTGAAGGATGCCGAACTGACCGTCGCGATCGTCGATACGCACGACCGTGACGATCTCGCCGCGTGCGCCGCCCGCGTGGCGGCGCGCGGCGGTGCGCTGCTCGTCGTGGCGACCGGCGGCGTGCAGACGCTGATCGGGCCGTTGCTGGCCGGCAGCGGTAACGGCAGTGGCGTCGGCGCGCTTGCCGATGCGCCGTGCATCGAATGCGTGCGCTACTGGATTCGCATCAACCGGCCGGTCGAGGCGCTGCTGGCGCGCCATCATGGCAGCGACGCGACGCATGTGCCGCCGGCCACCTCGCGTGCGGGGGCCGCGGCGGCCGCGGCGCTCCTGGCCGCGACGGTCGAGCAGATCGCCGTCAATCGCGCGATCGCGGAACGTGCGCAAACGCACATCGTCGCGCATCGCCTCGACACGCTGGCCGTCGAACCGCACCGCGTGATCCGGCGACCGCAATGCCCGTGCTGCGGGAATCCCGCATGGATGCGCGAGCAGGCGGCGCGTGCGCCGCGGCTCGCCGGGTCGGTGCCGTTGGCGCGCGCCGACGGTGGCTACCGGGCCGCCGATCCGCAGCGGGTGTTCGCGCGCCACGCGCATCTGATTTCGCCGGTCAGCGGCGCAATCGCGTATCTGCATCCGATGCCGAAGCGGCACGCGGGCCTGCGCAAGGTCTATGCATCGGGTTTTCTCGTGTGCCCGGCTGCCGTACCGGACGGCAACCGGTTCGACAGGCTCTGCTCCGGCAAGGGCCGCACCGACGAGCAGGCTCGCACGAGTGCGCTGTGCGAAGCGCTCGAACGGTTCAGCAGCGTGTACCAGGGCGACGAGGCGACGGTGACCGGCAGCATTGACAGCCTGCGCGCCGATCCGGCTTGCGACGCCGAGCCGATCCATGTGAACGATCTTCAGCAATTCAGCGAACGGCAATTCGACACGCGCGACGCGATCAACGCATTGACACGCGATGTCCGCAAGCAGGTGCCGCCGCGCTTCACGTCGTGCGACGCGATCGACTGGACGCCTGCGTGGTCGCTCGTGACCGGCCGGCGCCGTCTCGTGCCGCTGAGCTACTGCTACGCGGAAACGCCCGACAGTGCGCGGGTACCGGCCGCCTGCGTGCACAACCCGAACGGCTGCGCGGCCGGGTCGAGCCTCGACGAAGCGATTCTGCAGGGCATGCTCGAATTGATCGAGCGCGATGCGGTCGCGATCTGGTGGTACAACCGGATCGAACGCCCCGGCATCGATCTCGCGAGTTTCGACGATCCGTATTTCGACGCGCTCGTGCACGAATACGCGACGTTCGGATGGCGGGTGTGGGCGCTCGACATCACGACCGATCTCGCGGTGCCGACCGTGGTCGCGCTCGCGGAAAATCTGCAGGACGGGCGTTTCTCGATTGGCTTCGGTTGCCATCCGGACGGCCGGATCGCGGTGCAGCGGGCGCTGACCGAGGTCAACCAGTTGCTCGACATCGCGGCGGATGCGCCGCATCCATGGGATCGCGACAAGCTTTCGTCGACCGGATTTCTGTATCCGGCGGCGAGCACGCCCGCGACGACGCATTCGACGTGGCAGTCGATCGATGCCGCGTCGTTGCCGGCGGCGATCGCGCAGTGCGTCGGACGCATCGCGGCGGCCGGGATGGACGTGCTCGTCGTCGACAAGACGCGGCCCGACATCGGCTTGTCCGTGGTGCAGGTAATCGCGCCGGGGCTGTGCCATTTCTGGCCGCGTTTCGGCGCGCGACGGCTTTATTCGGTTCCGGTGGCGCTGGGTTGGCGTGCGCAGCCGTGCGACGAAACGGCGCTGAATCCGGCGCTGCTGTTTCTGTGACCTTGACTGCGGAATCGTGTGGTCGGCGAACGGCGCGGGCTGCCCAACGCCGACAACCCGCGCCGCATCAGAACCGCGTACTGAAGCCGATGCGCGCGATCGACTGCAACGCGCCGCTCGACGCGCCGTTCGCATCCATCACGCCGTTGATCTGCGCGTTGCTGCCGTGGCTCGCGCGTTGATGCACACCGGCCACATACACCATCGTGCGCTTCGACAGCCAGTACTGGACGGCGGCGAGCAACTGGTGCGCGTGCGCGTTTTCGAGCGTGTCGTTGCCTTTCATGTACGTGTAGCTCGCGCCGATCACCCATGCCGGCGACGGCCGCCACGCGGCACCGGCTTCCGCCGACCACGCGAGCGCGCCATTCCGCGCGTTGTGCACGGTCGTGAAGAGCGCCTTCCCGGTGACCGTGCCGACCGTGTAGTGCACGCCCGCGCCCCAGTTGCGCACGCTGGTGGGCGGCAGCCCGTCGGCCGCGCCGTATTTCTGGTTCGTATAGGCGGCGCCCGCGCCGAACGGGCCGTGGTCGTAGCTTGCGCCGACGCTGACCGTGTTGTTCGCGCCGATCGACCCCGCGACGTTGCCGAAGCCGTACAGCGCGCCGAAGCTCAGGCCCGACAGCGACGGGCTCGTGTACTTGACCGAATTCGCGACGCGATTGCTGCCGGCGACGCGGTCCCAGTCGAATGCGCCGGTCGGATTGTTCGGCAGCGCGAGCCGGTCGAACGGCCCGTTGCGAAAGCCGTACAGGCCGACGAGATCCTGCGCGATCTCGTTGCCGCTGGCGGCCAGCGCATCGACCATGAACTCGTACTGGTTGCCGAGCGTCAGCGTGCCGTACCGGTCGTTCTGCAACCCGACATAGGCCGTGCGCGCGAACAGCCCGCCGCCGATGATCGCGCCGTTGCCGAGCGAATACTGGTTGACGAGCCGGAAGATCGCGCGCGTGCCCGCGCCGAGATCCTCCTTGCCCTCGAAGCCGAGCAGGTTCGGAAAGAAGATGTTGTCGTCGAATTTCGCGGCGCCGTGGCCGCCCTGGTTGCTGACGTAGCTGATGCCGGTATCCATCAGCCCGAACATCGCCACGCTGCTCTGGGCGAACGCCGCCGCCGGAAGTGCGCAGACCGCGACCGCCAGAAAGGTCTTTTTCGTCATCTCCAAAGTGCTCCTCACATGATCCGATCGAGCCGGAATATTTTTAGTCGGACTACTGATTGATATGAAGAAACATGAACCGGGCGAACCCGGTTCAGCGACAGTCAAAGCAAGCCGTGGCGCGCAACGGGCATCAGCAGGCCTCGTCGATCCTCCGATGCGCCGCGCGCCATGCGCTAGACCGTCGAATACCCGCCGTCCACCGGCACGACCGCGCCGGTGACGAACGACGCGCCGGGCGAGCACAGGAACAGGATCACTTCCGCGACTTCGTCGGCCGTACCCCAGCGCCCGAGCGGCGTGCGCTCGAGGATGCGACGCGACGCCAGCGTGTCGGCCATCAGCCCGCTGCTGAGAGGCGTGTCGATCCAGCCCGGTGCGACCGCGTTCACGCGGATCGCGTGATCGGCCCACGCTTGCGCGAGCGAACGCGTGAGCTGCGCGATGCCGCCCTTGCTCGCGCTGTACGCGGGCCGGTCCTTGCTGCCGAAGTACGCGTACATCGACGCGATATTGACGATGCTGCCGCCGTGCGCCGCCAGCGCGGGCCGCGCGGCGTCGGATGCCCGCATCACCGACGTCAGGTTCACGTTCAGCACGTGCTCGAACTGATCCATCCGGTATTCGTCTGCGTGGCGGCTGATGCCGACGCCGTTGACGAGCACGTCGAGCCGCGGCAGCGCGGCGATCGTGCGCGTCAGTGCATCGCCGTCGGCCACGTCGAGTTCCACGCAACGGATGCCGGCATGCACGGGCGCATGCGGGCCGGTTGCGTCGAGCCCGAATGCGACGACCGATGCGCCGGCCTGCGCGAACCGCAGCGCGGTGCGCGCGCCGATGCCCGACGTGCCGCCCGTCACGACGACGGACTGCCCTTCAAACGTCCACAGACGACTCATGCTCGACACTCCCGATGGTGGTGGCGCGGCGGGCCGGCCGCTGCGCGGGTGAAACGAGGATCTTGATCTGCGTGCGGTCGGCGAGCAGCGCGTCGAAGCCGTCGGCGACGGCATCTTCGAGCGCGACCGTGCGCGTGACGATCGACGCGAGATCGAGCGCGCCCGACGCGACGATGCGCAGCAGGTCTTCGTACGCATGCCGGTAGCCGACGCTCGCGGTGAAGGTCAGCTCGTCGTTGACCGCGCGGAACGCGTCGAATCCGGCGTGCGGCATCAGGCCGACCATCACGACGCGACCGCCCTTGCGCAATGCCCGCATCGCCGATTCGAACGTGGCCTGCAAGCCGGCCGCTTCGAAGCTCGTATCGACGCCGAGGCCGCCCGTGGCCGCGCGAATCGCGTCCTGCAACGCGGACGCTTCGAGCTCGCGCGCGTCGAACGCATGGGTCGCGCCGAAGCGCGTGGCGGCCGCGAGCCGTTCGGGCGACACGTCGACGGCGACGATCGTCGCCGCGCCCTGCAGCTTCGCGAGCATGATCAGCAGCAGGCCGATCGGCCCGAGCCCGAACACCGCGCAGGTGTCGCCGAGCCGCAGTTCGCCGCGCCGCAGCGCGTGCAGCGCCACGGCGGCCGGCTCCATCACCGCGGCCTGTTCGAGGCTCACGCCGTCCGGCAGGCGATGCAGCATGTAGGCCGGCACGACCGCGAAGTCGGCCATCCCGCCGTCGCCCATCAGCCCGGCGAAGCCCATCGACACGCACAGGTTGTACGACCCGGAGCGGCAGTACGCGCACTGGCTGCAGCGATACTCGGGCTCGACCGCGACGCGGTCGCCCGCGCGCAGCGTCGTCACGCGTTCGCCGACTTCGACGACGGTTCCACAGAACTCGTGGCCGAGCGTCAGCGGCGCGGTGCGGCGCGACAGCGGATGCGGCGCATCGACCGGAATCGCGTGCGGGCCGTCCGCGTATTCGTGCAGGTCGCTGCCGCAGATGCCGCAATACGCGACCGCGATGCGCACGTCGCCGGGGCCGACGCGCGGCGTGTCGATTTCCACGAGACGGACGTCGCGCGGGCCATGCCATTGAAGTGCGCGCATGTCAGCGTCCTCCGAGGTTCTGCGTGTCGAGACGGCCTGCGGCAGCGCCTGCGAGCGCGCGCTTGCGCAGCACGGCCGGTGCGGTTTCGACGAGGCCGAACGACAGCACGCACGCGAGGATCGCGCCGGCAGCCGACGTCCACATCGCGAACTGCAGGCCGTATCGGTCCGCCGCGAAGCCGGCGACGGTCGGCGCGACGAAGCCGCCGATCAGCTCGCCGGCGCCCATGATCAGCCCGAGCGCGCTCGCGATCGCGCGCGGCGGCACCGTTTCGGCCGGAATCGTCGCCATGAACAGCGTGAAGCAGCCGAGCCCCGTGTACGTGGCGAACACGAGTGCGCCGAGCGCCCACACCGAGCCGACGTGGATCAGCACGACCGGGCACGCGGCCGCGACCAGCGCGAACACGATCATCGTCGGCTTGCGGCCGATCCGGTCGGAGATCGCCGGCACCGCGAAGCCCCAGAACACCCACGCGGCGCCGAGGCAGGTCATCACGGCGCCCATGGCGGACGGCGACAGGTGGCGGCTTTCGACGAGGAACACCGGCGCGAACGAGATGATCACGACGAACCACGTGAGGAAGAAGCAGCTGATCAGCACGCACAGCAGGATGTTGCGCTCCTTCAGCAGCGCCCAGCGGCTGACCGCCGCGCCGCTTGCGGCCGGTATTGCAGTGGTATCCGCCTGCGTGTGGCGCACGCCGCCGGGCGGTACTTCGCGCACCCAGCGCCAGATGCAGAACGCGATCAGGAAGCCCGGGATGCATGACACGTAGAACGCCTCGCGCCAGCCGTACGCGGTGGCGATGCCGATCACGACCGGCGGGCCGATCATCGCGCCGAGCAGGCCGGCGGCCGAGCCTTGCAGCAGGCCCATGTTCAGCCCGCGGCGGCTCGGCGTCGAACTCTCGACCATCAGCGATTGCGACAGCGGCAGCACGGGGCCTTCGGCGATGCCCATCAGCGCGCGAAATGCGATCAGGCTCGCGAAGCCGCCGACGAGGCCCGACAGCGCCGAGCACACGGAAAAGCCGAGCACGGCCGCGACCAGCAGCGGCTTGCGGGTGCCGCGCGCGTCGGACCACGCGCCGGTGGCGGCGCCCGACAGCGCCCACGTGAGCGCGAGCGCGGACGACACCATGCCGAGCTGCGTGTTCGTCAGGTGCAACTCGGCCGACATGAACGGGAACAAAAACGACAGCGCGAGGCGGTCGAAGAACACGAAGCCGAACGTCATGAACAGGATCAGCAGCAGCCGGTTCTCGTACGTCCAGGCGGGCCTGCAAGAGGAAGGGGACGTCATCGTGAGCCTCGCCGCGCGTCAGCGGAACAGCTTCTCGATCGCTTGCGCGCCGAGGCCGACCTTCTCGTAATGCGCCTTGCACATCGCGATGTACGAATGCACGTCGAAGTAGCCGTCGGGATTGCCTTCGTCGTCGAGCCAGATCAGCGGGCCCGTGACGATGAAGAACGCGCGCATCGGCTCGGGGTGATCGAACGCGACGAGCGTGTGGCCTTCGCCCGGCGTCTCGTACACGAAATCGCCGCGCGTCGCGGTCCATTCGTGCTCCAGGTAGCCCCATTTCCCGGACAGCGTGTACGCGAACACCTCGTGCGGGTGATAGTGCCGGTTCACGAGCCCCGCTTCCTTCGCCATCAGGATGTCGCACCATTTGTTCTGCGACGGCGAGATCCACAGCGGCCGCGACGAAACCGTTTCGGTGAACGGAACGTAATAGCGCTCGTCGTCGGTGGCTGCGTTCGGGATGTAGGCCTCGGGCAGCGCATCGGGCTTGAACGGATTGGCAATCGCCGGGATGTTTTGCCAGAATTCGGATACGGCTTTGTCGACCACGGTTGTCTCCTTGTATGGGTTGTCGTGGGCTCGACTTTAGCCAGCCGGTGTGCGCCGCTCTTGACTGGGCTGGACGAATTGCTTGACCGCGCCGGACATTGCAGCGCACCAAAAATCCAGACGAACCATCCCCCAATCCGTGCCGCTCCGCACGACAGGCGCCCGCAGGAGGCGATGTGACGAATTCGACCGTTCTTTCATGCACGCGAGGCTCGACGGCCGACGTGCCGGCGCGCGACAGGATGGCATACTGGGATGCATTCAACGCGGCGACGCTGGTCGGCCTGCGCTGCTCGTCGCTGTCGCCGGCCGGGCTCGAAGCCGAGAAGACCGACATCGCGCTGCCGGGCCTCGGCATCGCCGACATCAGCGGGCAGGACCACGTGATCGAACGCAGCCCCGCGCTGGTGCGCCAGTTGCCGAAGGAGTCGCTGTTCGCGTGCCAGATCGTGAGCGGGCGCGCCTATTTCATCCAGCACGACCGGTGTCTGCTCGCGGAAGCCGGCGATGTGGTCGTCTACGACACGCGCGTGCCCTATCTGTTCGGATTCCTGACGCCGATGCGGCAGCTGCTGATCGATATCCCGATCACCACGTTCGACGATCGCCTCGATGCGGCGCTGGCCGCGCTGCCGCTGCGGATCGCGCCGAAGCCGGGCGCGGGCGCGATGCTCGGCGCGACGTTGCGCGCGAGCGTCGAGCGGTTCATGAAGGCGCCGGTCGAGCGCGACGCCGCGCGGTTCGCCGAGCACACGCGCACGCTGATCGCGGAACTCGTCGACACGGAAGTGAACGGCGCGGGCACATCGCGCGCGTCGCTGTCGTACCTGCTGACCGCGAAGCAGTACATCGCGACGCATCTCGGCGAGCCGGAGCTCGCGCCGCAAGCCGTCGCCGATGCGGTCGGGCTGTCGCTGCGGCATCTGGGCCGCCTGTTCGCGGCGGAAGGCGAATCGATCACGCAGCACATCTGGTCGGAACGGCTGTCGCACGCGCACCGCGAGCTGACCGACGCACGGCTGCGCAAGACGAGCATCGGCGAGATCGCGTTTCGCTGGGGATTTTCGAGCCAGGCACACTTCAGCCGCGCGATCCGCGAGCGCTATGGCGCGTCGCCGATGGCGCTGCGCGATGCGGCGCGTGACGCAGGCAGTTAACGCCGGTTTTCCGGTGGTTCGGCGTCGGCGGCGCGTGCATGACGCGCCGCTTTCGTTTTCGGGGCGATGTAGCGCGCATCGCGTCACTCCGCCAGCATGAACGCCGCACAGCGCTCCGCGATCATGATCGTCGGCGCGTTCGTGTTGCCGGACACGATGCGCGGCATCACCGACGCATCGCAGATCCGCAATCCGTCGACGCCCTGCACCGCGAGACGCGGCGTGACGACCGCGTGCGCGTCGCTGCCCATGCGGCACGTGCCGGCCGGGTGATAGGCGGTTTTCGCGCGACGCCGCACGTAGTCGGCGAGCGTGGCATCGGTCAGCGGCTCGGCTTCGCGGACGATGCGCGCGAGCGACGGTGCGCGCAGGATTCGCCGCGCGAGCGCGACGCCGCGCACGAGGCCGTCGACGTCGTCCGGATCGGACAGCGCGCCGCTGTCGAAGCGGATCGGCGCGGCCGGATCGTTGCCGCGCAGTTGCACGCGGCCGCGCGAACGCGGCCGGAGCAGGCACGGATTGATCGACAGGCCGTGGCCGGGCAGCGGTTCGCGATCGACGTCGCCGACCAGCGTCGGCAGCACGTGGAACTGGATGTCCGGGCGGCCGCTGCCTGTCGTGTCGACGAATGCGCCCGATTCGACGACGTTCGACGTCAGCAGGCCCGAGCGGCACAGCATCCATTGCAGCCCGTGCCGCAGGGCCTTCCACCCGCGATCCTCGCCCAGCAGGCTGACGGGCGCATCGCTGCGGCCGTAGATCGACACTTCAAGATGGTCCTGGTAGTTCGCGCCGACTTCCGGGCTGTCGTGCAGCACGTCGATGTCATGTGCGTGCAGATGCGCGCCGGGCCCGATGCCCGACAGCATCAGCAGCTTCGGCGTGCTCAGTGCGCCGGCCGCGAGCACGACGTCGGCGCGCGCGGCGGCCGACCCCGTCGCGCCGCTCGCGGTGCGCCATTCGACGCCGGTCGCGCGGCGGCCGTCGAACCGGATGCGCGTCACGCGGCAGCCGGTCAGCACGCGCAGGTTCGGATCGGCGATCACGTCGGCCAGATAGGTGGCCGCGGTGCTGCCGCGCTGCCCGTCGAAGATCGTCGTGTGATAGAAGCCGACGCCATGCTGCGCGGCGCCGTTGAAATCGTCGTTGTACGCGATGCCGGCTTCCTGCGCGGCCTTCACGAACGCGAGGCTCAGCGGATGCCGGAAGCGCGTGTCGCCGACCTTCAACGGCCCGTCGGTGCCGTGGTACGGCTCCGAGAGCCGCAGATGCGATTCGGCGCGCTTGAACACGGGCAGCACGTCGTCCCAACCCCAGCCGGTGCAGCCGAGCGCGGCCCAGTCGTCGTAGTCGTCGCGCGTGCCGCGCACGTACAGCATCGCGTTGACCGAGCTGCCGCCGCCGAGCGTGCGGCCTTGCGGCACGTAGGTCTTGCGTCCCGCCGCGCCCGGCTGCGGCTCGCTCTCGAACGTGACCGTGCGCTGCGTGCCGAGCACGCGGATGAACGTCGCCGGAATCCGGATGAACAGGCTGTCGTCCTTCGGGCCGTCCTCGAGCAGCAGCACGCGCCGGCCGGCCTTCACCAGCCGGTGCGCAACCGCGCAGCCCGCCGACCCGCCGCCGACGACGATGTGGTCGTACGTCTCCATCCCGCTTCTTCTCCTGGCTGTCGGGCGGCGGAACGGATGCCGCCGCGCACGAAGCCAGCTTAGCGAGCAGGTTGGGGCCCTATTTGACCGAGGCGGACGCCGTGCTTGCCTCGCCGGGACATCGCAGGGAGTGGCGGTGGCAGCGGCGAGTATCGGCCTAGGGCGTGAACACGCCCTAGCACGCTCCGGCCGGCGCGCGCGTGTCGCTCGGCGTCTCGCCGAACCGCGCGCGATAGCTGCGGCTGAAGTGCGCGCTGTTGTTGAAGCCCCAGCGGAACGCGATCTCGCTGACCGTCAGGTGCTTCAGCGATCGGTCGCGCAGGTCGGCGCGGCAGCGTTCGAGCCGCCGCGCGAGAATGTAGCGCGTGAGCGGCATCCCCTCGATCTCGAAGATACGCGCGAGCTGGCGCGGCGACAGGTTGATCGCACGGCTGACCAATCGGCTGTCGAGGTCGTCGTCGGCGAGATGGCTGTCGATGAACGCCTTCGCGCGCGACAGCGTGTGGACCGTCGACTTCGTCGGTGACGCGTCACCGTCGTGCAGCCGCAGCATCGATTGCACGAGGTCGAGGATCGCGGCGGCGCGCCGTTCGCGCGCGTCGGGCGTCGGCTCGGGCGGCGCGGCGAGCAGCGCAACCACCTGCCGCACGGCCCACGACGCGACGCCGTCGCCGCGGTCGATCTTGACGAGGCTGCGGTAGCGCCACGGGCCGACGCGCGCCTCGAATACGTCGCGCGGCACGTCGAGCACGGTCATCGCCATGTCGGCGGGAAAGCCGTGACCGTACGGCATCGACGTGTCGTACAGCACGAGGTCGCCGGGCCCGTGCTGCATGCAGTCGACGTCCTGGAACGTATAGCCGTGCCCCTCGTGCATCACGCAGATGAACACGGCGTCGCGCTGGTCCGCGTGGATGTTGTGCGGCGTGCGCACGACCGCGTGCCGGTTCGCGACGATGTCGCACGCTCGGAACAACCCGAGATCGCGTTTGCGCAGCGACGCATCGATCCCTTCGGACGACCTTCCGCTGCATTCGATCCGCACGAGCGTGCGCGCGACATGGTCGACCCAGAAGTCGACGCGCTCGTCGCCGCGTACGGCGCGCGTCGAGATCGTGGCGATCTCCGTGCTGGTGTCCGGCATGACGTTCTCCCGATGACTGCCCGAGCGGGGCAGTCTCGGGCACGCCGAACGCCGCGGTCAATCCGTGAAAGACCCGGGGCACGCGCGTGACGCGCTTGCAGCGGGGCGCGGCGGGCGATTGCGCGGTCGATGTCCGTCCGGGTCAACGAAAGCGGCTGGGCGAGTCAAGATACGTATGCGGCTTTGGGGTAAGCGTGACCGGCCTACTTCGACTTCGATGAAGACGACGGCAGCCCGAGCGACACGTCCTCCTGATAGCCCATCTTGCCGCCGCGGAATTCGACGCTCACGTAACCTGCCCGCCGCGTGTCGGCGACATTCGCGTAGATCGACGTCATCACCATGCCCGCGTCGCAGTCGAGCGCGATCGTGCGATCGACGCGGCCCGTCGCGATGTTCACGGCCCGCAGCGACTGCATCGCGATGCCGCACTTGTCGGACAGCGCGTAGACGCCGACCAGCATGTGCGTCTTCGTGCGATACCACATCGGGATATCGACGCTGCCGTCGAGTTGCAGGTGCTGCGTATCGGTGTCGTTCAGCCGGCCGACTTCGTTCAGCGTGATCGGCAGCGTCTTGCGGCCGTCGTCCCACGTGCCGGTTGCCGTTTTCCCGACGACGACGAGCGCGATCGGGCAGGGCTTCGGCCGTGACGGCGCCGCGGCCGGCACGACCGGCGAGTCGGCATTCGATGCGGGCGACGACGCTTCGCACAGCGTCAGGCGGCCGTCAGGCTCGCGGTGGCCGCGCAACGGGATCGGTTTGCGATGCGCGTCGTAGTAGTAGCTGCCGTCGACGCGCCAGCGGCCCGCGTCGTTGTGGTTGATCGCGTCGTAGGTCTGCACGGACACGTGCACCGGCGCGTTGCCGATCGTGCCGGTGTAGTTCGCGACTTCGTACCAGCCCGCGAAGGATACGGCCGGTGCGCAGGCGAGCAGCGCGGCGATCGTTGCGACGAGCGGACGGCCATGACGGACGTAACGGGGACGGCGGGCAAGGTGGTTCATCGGCGGTTTTTATGTGTGGTTTTGATTCGGCGCGAAGAAGCCCGGTCGAGCCCCGCGGCCATCGGATGCTCGCCATTGTATCCATCCGTCCTGCATGACTCGCAGGCAAGCCGCGGAACCGCCTGCCCGTGCGATTCCGTCGGCCTGCCGCCGCCCCTGACCTCAAGGCGCGCTGGCTTCGTCGATCCGGCGGATGTCGTCCCGATCGAGCGTGACGCGGATCGCTTCGCCGAGCAGCGCGAGCTGCTCGAGCGACGTCGCGCTCGCGATCGGCGCGGTGATCGTCGGCCGCGCGATCTGCCATGCGAGCGCGATCGCGGCCGGCTGCGTGCCGTGCTTCGCCGATACGGCGTCGAGCGCGGCGAGGATGCGCAGGCCGCGTTCGTTCAGATAGCCGGCGACGCGATCGCCGCGCACGCTCTTCTTCAGGTCGGCCTCGCTGCGGTACTTGCCCGACAGGAACCCGCTCGCGAGCGCGTAGTAGTTGACGACGCCGAGCTTCAGGTCGCGCACGACCGGCTCGAGATCGCGTTCGTAGTCGGCGCGGTTGAGCAGGTTGTATTCGGGCTGGATGACCTGGTACGCGGGCAGCCCGTCGCGCGCGCTGATCGCGGCGGCTTCGCGCAGGCGCGCGCCGCTGTAGTTCGACGCGCCGATGATGCGTACCTTGCCCGCGTCGATCAGCGTTTGATACGCGCCGAGCGTTTCTTCGAGCGGGGCCGTGTCGGCCAGATCGCGGTGCGAGAAATACAGGTCGATGTAGTCGGTCTGCAGGCGGCGCAGCGAATCGTCGGCGGCCTTCAGGATGTTGTCTTTCGACAGCCCCGCGCGCGTGCCGAGCATGCCGACCTTGGTCGCGATCACGACCTGCTCGCGCTTGCCGGAGCGCTTCAGCCACTTGCCGATGATCGTTTCCGATTCGCCGCCTTGGTTGCCGGGCGCCCAGGCCGAATAGACGTCGGCCGTGTCGATGAAGTTGATGCCGGTGTCGGCGAGTGCGTCGAGCAATGCGAACGATGCGTTCTCGTCGACGGTCCAGCCGAAGACGTTGCCGCCGAACGCGAGCGGCGAAACCTGGATGCTGGATGTACCGAGGGTGCGATGTGCCATGTTCCTCTCCGATAACGGCAGGTAACGGGATTGAACTGCGGGATGGGTCGAGACGATCCCGGCGGGACGGCAGGATGCGCGGTGCGGTTCCGCCGTGGTCGCGGGACACCGGACATTCTCGCCGATCGTTTCGATTCGTGCAGGCGCAGTAACGCCGCGATGGTGGACGGCTTGCGGCAGATGGCGGAGACCGCGTCCGCTGCATGCGTATTCCGTGCGGTTGCGTTGGATCGGGAGCGAATTTTGCGGCGACGTGCGCGACGGGAATCACGCAGCTTGCGCTGGTGTGGTGCCCACGCGGAGGGAAAGCCGGGCGGCAGGCCGCCGCCCGTTTGCAGAAGGTTCGGTCAGCGCAACTGCACCGCCGCGAGAAACAGCACCATGCTGCCGATCGCGCCATCCAGCACGCGCCACGCGACCGCCTTGCGGAACCACGGCGCCAGCAATCGCGCGCCATAGCCGAGCCCGAGGAACCACACGACGCTGACCGTCATCGCGCCGATCGCGAACGCGAGCCGCGCGCCTTCCGGCTCGCGCGCGCCGGCCGTGCCGATCAGCAGGAACGTGTCGAGATACACATGCGGGTTGAGCCACGTGAACGCGAGCGTCATCAGCACGATCGCGAGCGCGCCCTGCGGCGGCGGCGCGACCGCGTCACCGCGCACGTCGAGCGTGTCGTGGCCCGGCTTGAACGCACGGCGCAGCGCGTTGATGCCGAACCACGCGAGATACGCGAGGCCGACGTACAGCACCGCATGGACGAAGGTCGGATAGCGCTCGACGAGCGCCGAAGCGCCGCCGACGCCCGCGCCGATCAGGATCATGTCGGACACCGCGCACAGCAGCACGATCTTGCCGACGTGCGAGCGCATGATGCCCTGGCGCAGCACGAATGCGTTCTGCGCGCCGATGGTGACGATGAGCGACGCGCATAGTGCGACGCCGTGGGAAAAAGCGAGCCAGTTCATGAGGGGACAGCCGTGGAAGCAGTAGACGAATCAATCGGGTAGCGCTAGTCTGCGGTCAGCACGGGAATAAGAGAAGCTAAATCACCTAATGCGGATTAAGGAAATCTAATGCTCGACTACGCGTTGCTCGATGCCCTCGCGGCCGTGATCCGGCACGGCTCGTTCGAGCGGGCTGCCAAGGAGCTGAACGTCACGCCGTCGGCCGTGTCGCAGCGCGTGAAGCTGCTGGAGGAGCGGGTCGGCAGCGTGCTCGTCAAGCGCGGGCAGCCGTGTGTCGCGACCACGTCGGGCGCGCTGCTGTGCCGGCATACTGAACGCGTGCAACTGCTGGAAGCCGAACTGGGCGGCCGGATGCCCGCATTGCCGGGCCAGATCGCGAGCGCGTGGCCGACGTTGCGTGTGGCCGTCAACGACGACAGCGTCGCGACGTGGTTCATCGACGCGGTCGGCCCGTTCTGCACCGAGCGCGAGACGCTGCTCGATCTCGTGATCGACGATCAGGATTACACGGCGTCGCGCATCCGCGACGGCAGCGTGCAGGGCGCGGTGACCGCGCAGGCCGAGCCGATCCAGGGGTGCCGGTCGGAGCGGCTCGGGCGGATCCGTTATCGTGCAGTGTGCTCGCCGGCGTTTTACGCGCGCTATTTCGACGCGGGGATCACGCGCGATGCGCTGCGCCGCGCGCCGTGCGTGATGTTCAATCCGAAGGACGGGTTGCAGGCGCGTTTCATCCGGCGCGTGACGCGCGCGGATCTCGATCCGCCGCAGCACTGGATACCGCACGTCGCGGGCTATCTGCGCGCATGCGAAACGGGATTGGGATGGGGGATGTGCCCGGACCGGATGGTCGACCGCCAACTGGCGGCGGGTGAATTGATCGACATGTCGCGCGGGCGCACCATCGACATCGATCTGTACTGGCAGAGCTGGCGTCTGTCGATCGGCTGGCTCGACGATTTCAGCGCGGCGCTGAAGGCGCGCGCCGCGCTGTTTCTCGATTGACCCGCGACGTGATGCAGGCGGCGCGCGCGAGATGCGCGCCGTGCGGCGTCAGACGTGTTGCAGGCCGTCGAAGTCGACGATCTGCACGTGGCGGCCCTGCATTTCGATCAGGCCGCGCTTCTGGAATTTCGACAGCGTGCGGCTGACCGTTTCGAGCGTCATGCCGAGATAGCTGCCGATGTCCTCGCGCGTCATCCGCAGGTTGAATTCCGACGGCGAGTAGCCGCGCTTCAGGTAGCGCGACGACACGTCGAGCAGGAAAGCGGCGACGCGCTCTTCGGCATTCAGCGAACCCAGCAGCATCGTTTGCGACGTTTCGCGCACGATCTGTTCGCTCATCAGCTTGTGCATGCGCAATTGCATCGAGCCGGCTTCCGAGCACAGCGCCTTGAGCGCGCTGTACGGGATCACGCAGACCGAGCTGTCTTCCAGCGCGACCGCGGTGCGCGGGTGCGTATCGTCGCAGATGCCGTCGAGGCCGAGCGCTTCGCCGGCGAGATGCAGGCCCGTGACCTGTTCGCGGCCGTCATGGCGCGTCGCGACGGTTTTCAGCGAACCCGAGCGCACCGCGTACAGGTTGTCGAATGCGTCGCCTTCGCGGAACAGCGCTTCGCCGCGCTTGACCGGGCGCGCCGCGCAGATGACCGACTCGAGGCGGCTGAGCGCTTCGGGCGCCAGGCCCTGCGGCATGCACAGGTGCCGCATCGCGCACGACGAGCAGTGTGCGGCCTGGCGGGGAGCCCAGCTACCGGTATGGGGCGCGGCGGCGGGGCGGGTGGCGACGGGCGTCAGCATGATCGTTTACTCCGGCATTGGATCGATGAAATCATTGTCCCACCGCAAGTTGCCGCTGTCGGGTGACAAAACGTCGCGACCGGCCGCGCATGCCGAACGCCGCTCAGGGAGCCGGCTCGTCCGCGCTGGCTGCCGCCGGGATCAGCAGCACCGGCAGCGTCGCGTGGCGCACGCATTGTTCGGCGATGCTGCCGAGCACGAGGCGGCGGAAGCCGCGGCGGCCGTGCGTGCCGAGCACGAGCAGATCGGCGCCGAACGCTTTCGCGCCGTCGAGGATCAGCGACGACACGTCGTTGAGCGACGTCGCTTCGTTCAGCCGCGTTTCGCCTTTCACGCCGGCGGCCTGCATCAGCTTCGCGAAATCCTGCGCGAGCGCGTTGCCCTGCGCGACGAGCTGATCGCGCAGCACGGACGGATCGTAGCCGGGCACGTTGTAGTAGATCGCGGCGTTCTCGACGACGTAGAACGGCTGCAGCTCCGCGCCGTGCGATTTCGCGAGCGCCAGCGCGGCATCGAACGCATGGCGGGACGTGTCGCTGCCGTCGACGGCAACCAGAATTCGCTTGTACATAGTGTCTCCGAGTGGCGGGTTGAAACGAAGTCGGCCGGATGGCCGATCGGGGTGGGCAATACGCAACGCTGCGAGGCAGGGTAAACCAACGGTCGCGATCGCGCAGCGAGGCGCCTGCCGGGCCGTGCGACCGCGCTGTCGCTGTCTGTGCCGGCCCTGCGTGGCCATGCGCGCAACGCGTGCTGCATCGCGCGATGGGTGTCGTATGGTTCGGCTGCGTCGTCGGCGAAAACGCATGCGCGCGCATCGACCCGGCCCGGCAACCATGCCGATGCGCCGTACGTCTCGCCATTGAATCGCAATCGCGCCGTGACGCGATGACTTCGGTCAACGCATGCGCGTCGACACGATGCACGGCATGCATGATTGCGAATCCCGATGCCAATACGCGGAATCGTTCACTGCTGCATCGTGCGAACGAGTCCCGGCCCGCGGTCCGGTCGCGCGCGCGGATGCGCCGCCATCGATCACCGTCATCGACCGATCGCGATTCCCAATCGAACGATCGATTCAAACGCCGCGCCGGCTATCCTGGCACAACGGTCAACTCGATGACGCGCTCCGGCCGGCGGCCGTGGCCGGGCCAATACGCGCTGCCGTACATCCGGTGAACGGGACCGAACGGCGTGTCGCCTACAGACGGCGCGTCGAAGCCTTTCTCGATCACCACGTAGCCGGCGCGCAGCGCGAACGCCGGATGGTTGCCGTCGGGGCGGCTGTCGAATCCGGCCAAACCGTCGCCGGCTTCCGGCATCGCATTGACGAGCGACGCGTTGCTGCGCGTGATCTGGTCGGGCGAGATCGGCCCGGCGCCGGCGAGGCGCGACGCTTCGCGGTGCTTGCCGTCGGTGTCGACCGTGCTGTCGTGCGTGTCGTCGTTGTCGAGTTCGATGCTGCGCGGATGCGCACCCCGTGTTTGAGCGGACGATTCCATCGCGGCTCTCCTGGCGGCGACACACTCCGGATCGAAGCAAATCCCGTTCCGGGCACGACGGGAAAAGGCGCGCGGGCGATCGCCGCGGTCGCGCGACGCGCACTGATTTGTCATGATTTATTTCAGCTAGAAGACGCGTTTTCTACAGAGTATGATTCTTTTCCTGCGAAGCGGCGACAGGGGATGAAGTCTCGCCGCCTCTGCCCGCGCCGGGGCGCCGCAGCACCCTTAAAGACGGGTAGCGAACAACAAAGCAAGGGACTAGAGGTGGCGGACTCATGCAAGCGACTACTGCCTTCACGCATCGCGGTTATCTGTTGAATTGCGCGCCCGCACGCGCCAGTGACGGTTCGTTCAAGCCCTACGTCGTGATCTCCCGATCGAGCGACGGGGAACTCGTGGCGAACCGGTTTTTTCCGATCGAGCTCCAGTTCAACGACGAAGGCGACGCGATCGCGCACGCGCGCGACTGGGCCGTGCGCTGGATCGACGCGAGCAGCATCGCGATGTGACGCCGTCGCCCGCGAGCAGCGTCGGCCGTCCGGCCGATCCCCGGGGGCGCCGCTCCCGGACAAAAAACGCGGTAATCTTGCGGAACCCGTCACTTTATTAGCGGCCGCGCAACCGCGCTCGGCTGTCTGCATTGGCCTATGTCGACATCACCCGCCCGTCAGTGGGGCCTCGAAGAAATCGTCGCCGGCTTGCGCGAGTCGCGCGAGGAACTCCATCGCACGCGCCATCCGCGCGGCATCCGCGAGCTGCCGTCGCGCGATGCAATCTGCAAGATTGTGACCGGCCTGCGCGCGTCGATGTTTCCGACGCACTACGGCGCGCCCGACCTGACCGACGAAAGCGTCGACTACTACGTCGGCCACACGCTCGAAAGCACGCTGCGCGTGTTGTCCGAGCAGATTCGCCGTGCGCTGCCGTTCCTGCCCGAGCATGTCGACACGCCGTTCGCCGAGCTCGACGAACGCGCGTTCGAGATCGCGCGCGAGTTCGGCCGGCAGTTGCCGGCGATCCGCGCGCTGCTCGTCAGCGACATCCAGGCCGCGTACGCGGGCGATCCGGCCGCGCAGCA
Organism: Burkholderia sp. CpTa8-5; assembly: GCF_017815045.1. Lineage (NCBI taxonomy): Bacteria > Pseudomonadati > Pseudomonadota > Betaproteobacteria > Burkholderiales > Burkholderiaceae > Burkholderia > Burkholderia sp. CpTa8-5. The sequence goes on along the minus strand of NZ_JAGIQD010000008.1, from coordinate 181,116 downwards.
CATCACCGAGATCCTGCTGTGCTACCCCGGCGTGTTCGCGATGATGCACCATCGGCTCGCGCACGCGCTGCACCAGCTTGGCGTGCCGTTGCTCGCGCGGTTCATCAATGAAATCGCGCACTCGGCCACCGGCATCGACATTCATCCGGGCGCGCAGATCGGCCCGAGCTTCTTCATCGACCATGGCACCGGTGTCGTGATCGGCGAAACCGCGATCATCGGCGAACGCGTGCGCGTGTACCAGGCCGTCACGCTCGGCGCGAAGAGTTTCCCGGCGGATGGCGAAGGCGCGCTGGTGAAGGGCAATGCGCGGCACCCGATCGTCGAGGATGACGTGGTGATCTACGCGGGCGCGACGATTCTCGGCCGCGTGACGATCGGGCGCGGCTCGGTGATCGGCGGCAACGTGTGGCTCACGCACAGCGTGCCGCCCGGCACGAGCGTCGCGCAGGGCAAGGTTCGCGAGGGCGGGAGCGCGGAGAAGCCGTAACGTGGCGGCGGGCGAATGCGCGGGGGTGGTTCTGCACAACGCGGCGCATGACGCGTAATGGATCGGCGGCCAGCCCGCCGTCGGGCGTTATCGGGCGTGAGCGGCGCGAAGCTTGTTCGACCCGTCGCACGAAGGCGGCGCGCAGCCGCCTTCGTTCATCGAAGCGTCAGTGCTTGCCGTCCGGCGAGCGGTGCTTGTACAGCACGTCCTGATCGACGCGGATCAGGTTCTGGCCCGCATCGACGACGAAATCCACGCCGTTGTACGCATTGCCCGTCAGCAGCAGGATCGCGCTCGCGACGTCGTCGGGGCCCGCGATGCGCGCGAGCGGCGTCGATGCGCGGCTCGCGTGTTCGAAGTCGGCCTGCGTCTGGTCGTCGCTCGGCAGCATCAGCCCCGGGAACACCGCATTCACGCGCAACACCGGCGCGGACGACAGCGCGAGCATCTGCGTGAGGTTGCCGAGCGCGGCCTTCGCGACCGTGTAGCTGAAATGGTCGCGGTGAAAGTTTTCCTTGATCTTCTGGTCGACCACGTTCACGACGACGCCCTGCGTGCCGGCCGCGCGGGCCCGCTCGTAGAACGCGCGCGTGAGCAGGATCGGCGCGCGGCAGTTGACGGCCCACGCGTGGTCGAACGCCGCGAGATCGAAGCTCGGGAAATGGTCCTGCCAGAACACCGACGCGTTGTTGACCAGCACGTCGAGGCGCCCGAAGCGCGCATACACCTGGTCGATCAGCGCGGTGATCTGCGCGGCATCGGACAGGTCGGCCTGCAGCGCGACCGAATCGTGCCCGCGTTCGGCGATCGTTCGAGCAGCGGCCTGCGCGGCATCGGCCGAATGGTCGTAGTGCACCGCGGTGCGATAGCCGTGCGCGGCGAAATACTCGGCGAACGCGCGCCCGGCCCGGCGCGCGGCGCCGGTCACGAGCACGACGGGCGCGTGCGCCGTTTGCTTCGTCTGCTCCATCAGGTATTCGTCAGGTTGACCGAGGAAGGATTCGCGACGATCGACAGGAATTCGCGACGCGTCGACGGATCGGTGCGGAACGTACCGAGCATGCGCGACGTGACCATCTCGACGCCCGGCTTGTGCACGCCGCGCGTCGAGATGCACTGGTGCGCGGCTTCGAGGATCACGCCGACGCCCTTCGGCTGCAGCACGTCGAACAGCGTGTCGGCGATCTGCACGGTCATCTTTTCCTGGATCTGCAGGCGCTTCGCGAATGCGTCGACGAGGCGCGCGAGCTTCGAAATGCCGACGACGCGATGGTTCGGCAGATACGCGACGTGCGCGCGGCCGATGATCGGCACCATGTGATGCTCGCAGTAGCTCTCGAAGCGGATGTCCTTCAGCACGATCATTTCGTCGTAGCCGTCGACCTCGCTGAACGTGCGCGCGAGGATGTCGCGCGGCTCCAGCGCATAGCCGGCGAAGAACTGCTCGTAGGCGCGCACGACGCGTGCGGGCGTGTCGAGCAAACCTTCGCGCGCGGGATCGTCGCCGGCCCAGCGCAACAGCACGCGGACGGCGTCTTCTGCTTCTTCACGGCTCGGCCGCGAGGCGACCGGCTCGGGCTGTGTGGTTTTCTTTCCCTTACCCATGTAGTGGCTCCATCGAAGGCCGCCTGCGGCGGCCGATATCCGGTCATTGTTTCATGCTTTCGCCGGTCGTGTGTGCGGGCCGCCGCGCCCGCTTCTTCACTTCGGCCATTCGTCCTGCTCGTCGTTGAACAGCGACGCGACGACGCCGCGCAGCCATGCGGTGCGCGGATCGTTGTGGTACTTGCGATGCCAGTGCTGTTTCAGGTCGAAGCGCGGCAGCGCGAGCGGCGGCTCGACGGGCACGATGAACGCGTGCTCGGCCGCGTACGCATAGCCGATCGCATGCGGCACCGTCGCGATCAGGTCGGTGCGGCTCAGGATGAACGGCAGGCTCATGAAGTGCGGCGTTTCGAGCACCGCGCGGCGCTGCATGCGCTGCTTCGCCAGATATTTCTCGAGCACCTCCTGGCTGCGGCCTTCGGCGCGCACGACGGCGTGGCCGCACGTGAGGAACTGCTCGACCGTGAACGGCGGCGTCTGCTCGAACGGATGGCCGCGCCGCATCAGGCAGACGAACCGGTGCGTGAACAGCCGCTGCTGGAAGAAGTTGTTGCCGTCGAGATCGGGGAAGTAGCCAACCGCGAGATCGATCGACCCGGCTTCGAGGCCGCGTCCGACTTCGTCGTGCGCGGGCGAGACCGAACGCAGGTTCGCGTGCGGCGCAAGCGTCGCGAACGCCTGCAGCAGCTTCGGCAGGAACACGATCTCGCCGACGTCGGACAGCGCGATCGAGAACGTATGCGTGCTCGCGGCCGGGTCGAAGTCGTGCGGCGCGACGAGGCCGCGCTCGATCTGCGCGAGCGCGTCGCGGGCGGCCGGCAGCAGCGCGAGCGCGCGCGGCGTCGGCTCCATCCCGCGCGACGTGCGCACGAACAGCGGATCGCCAAAGTATTCGCGCAGCCGGCCGAGCGCCGTGCTCACGCGCGGCTGGCTCACGCCGAGCAGGTCGCCCGCGCGGCTGACGTTGCGCGTGTCGTCGAGTGCGACGAGGTAGGGAATCAGGTTCAGGTCGAGCGGGTCCATCGCGGAGGCCGGTATCTTCAAAACGTATACAACATATCTCCTGAATCGCGTTGCCGCATAGTCGGGAAAGCGCTCAAATGTGTTCCACGATTCGAATTAATGTTCTGGAGACGAACAATGCGCACCCAAGTCGCGATCATCGGCGCCGGTCCGTCCGGCCTTCTGCTTTCCCACCTGCTGCGCCTGCAAGGCGTCGATTCCATCCTCGTCGAAGCGCGCTCGCGCGAATACTGCGAGAACCGCATCCGCGCCGGTGTGCTGGAGCAGGGCACGGTCGACACGCTGAACGAAGCCGGCCTCGGCGACCGGATGCGCCGCGAAGGGCTCGAACATCACGGCATCGAGCTGCTGTTCGATGGCCAGCGCCACCGCATCGACCTGTCCGAACTGACCGGCGGGCGCGCGATCACCGTCTACAGCCAGCATGAAGTCGTGCGCGACCTGATCGCGGCCGGCGTCGAGCACGGCCATCAGATGCACTTCGAAGTGAGCGACGTCGCGCTGCACGACGTCGAAAGCGAGCACCCGGTCGTCACGTTCAAGCACGCGGACGGCCGCGCGGACCGCATCGACTGCGATTACATCGCCGGCTGCGACGGCTTCCACGGCATCGCACGCCAGACGATTCCCGCCGAGCGGCTGAACACCTTCGAGCGCGTCTACCCGTTCGCGTGGCTCGGCATCCTCGCCGACGCGGCGCCGTCGCTCGACGAGCTCGTGTATGCGCATCACGACAACGGTTTCGCGTTGTTCTCGATGCGCTCGCCGACGGTCACGCGCCTGTACCTGCAGTGCAAGCCGGATGAAGACCTCGCCGAATGGTCCGACGCGCGGATCTGGGACGAACTGCACACGCGTTTCTCGAACGACACCGGCTGGACGCCGACCGAGGGCCGGATCACGCAGAAGAGCGTGACGCCGATGCGCAGCTTCGTGTCGGAGACGATGCAGCACGGCCGCCTGTTCCTCGCCGGCGACGCCGCGCACATCGTGCCGCCGACCGGCGCGAAGGGGATGAACCTCGCGGTGGCCGACGTCCGCGCGCTGTCGCGCGCGCTCGGCGCGCGCTACCGGACGGGCGACGCGACGCCGCTCGAGCGCTATTCGGCGACCTGCCTCGAACGCGTGTGGCGCGCCGAGCACTTTTCTTACTTCATGACGAACATGCTGCATGCGTCGCCGGACGACTCCCCGTTCGTCAATCGCCTGAAGTTTGCCGAGCTGAAATACGTGACGCGTTCGCGCGCCGCCGCGCAGTCGCTCGCCGAAAACTACGTCGGCTTGCCGTTCGACGACGCGACGCCCCCCGAGCGAACCCGCCTTGACAACGCGCTGTGCGCGACTCTATGATCGGCCATCGTTCGCTAATCGAATCAAGGTTCGAATAGCGAACAAAAGCCGAGGGTCGACGAAGGCCTCCGGCGCGGCACGCGGCACGCGCGTGTCCCCTCGACAGGCCGCGCACGAGCCGCGGGTTCGCATCAGGAAGAGACATGGTCAACAAGATTTTCGAATCGCTTCAGTCGGCGGTTGCCGACGTCCACGATGGCGCGACAATCATGATCGGCGGCTTCGGCACGGCCGGCATGCCGTCCGAGCTGATCGACGCGCTGATCGAACAGGGCGCGCGCGACCTGACGATCGTCAACAACAACGCGGGCAACGGCGAGACGGGTCTCGCGGCGCTGCTGAAGGCGAAGCAGGTGCGCAAGATCATCTGCTCGTTCCCGCGCCAGAGCGACTCGCAGGTGTTCGACGCGCTGTACCGTGCGGGCGAGATCGAGCTGGAGCTCGTGCCGCAGGGCAACCTCGCGGAGCGCATCCGCGCGGCGGGCGCCGGCATCGGCGGCTTCTTCACGCCGACGGGCTACGGCACCAAGCTTGCGGAAGGTAAGGAAACGCGCGTGATCGACGGCAAGCCGTACGTGTTCGAGACGCCGATCCACGCCGATTTCGCGCTCGTGAAGGCGTACAAGGGCGATCGCTGGGGCAACCTCGTGTATCGCAAGACCGCGCGCAACTTCGGGCCGATCATGGCCAGCGCGGCGAAGGTCGCGATCGTCCAGGTGTCGGAAGTCGTGCCGCTCGGCGGGCTGAACCCGGAACACATCGTGACGCCGGGCATTTTCGTGCAGCGGATCGTCGAGGTGCCGCAGGCCGCGCACGCGGCCGAGCTGGCCGCCGAACACGCTGCATCGCAAGCCGCCTGACCGCCTGGAGGAAAACCGACATGAAACGACTGACCCGCGATGAAATGGCCAAGCGCGTCGCCCAGGACATCCCCGAAGGCGCGTACGTGAACCTCGGCATCGGCGTGCCGACGCTGGTGGCGAACCACCTTGACCCGAGCAAGGAGATCTTCCTGCACAGCGAGAACGGCCTGCTCGGCATGGGCCCGGCGCCCGCGCCCGGCGAGGAAGACGACGAGCTGATCAACGCCGGCAAGCAGCACGTGACGCTGCTCACCGGCGGCGCGTATTTCCACCACTCGGATTCGTTCGCGATGATGCGCGGCGGCCACCTCGACTACTGCGTGCTCGGCGCGTTCCAGGTATCGGCGAACGGCGACCTCGCGAACTGGCATACGGGTGCGCCCGATGCGATTCCGGCCGTCGGCGGCGCGATGGACCTCGCGATCGGCGCGAAGCAGGTGTTCGTGATGATGGAGCACCTGACGAAGCAGGGCGAGAGCAAGGTCGTCGCGCAATGCTCGTATCCGGTCACCGGCGTGCAATGCGTGAGCCGTATCTATACGGATCTGGCCGTGCTCGACGTGACGGCCGACGGCCTCGCGGTGAGCGAGATCTTCACCGACCTGTCGTTCGACGAGCTGCAGAAGCTGACCGGCGTGCCGCTGATCGACGCGACGCAGAAGGCAGCCGCCTGAACGGCAAGCGTGCCGGTGCGCGCTTTCGTGCGCACGCCGGCACGCTTGGGTAGACAATAGGCGCACGCCGTTTCCCCATTCCGATGCCATGCTCGAAGACAGCGCCCGCCTGACCTCCCTGATCTGCGGCACCGAGCCGCTCAACCGGATCTGGTCGCCCCGCGCGACGATCCAGCGGATGCTCGACGTCGAGGCCGCGCTCGCGCGCGCGCTCGCCGTGCAGCGAGTGATTCCCGCCACCGCGGTCGCGCCGATCGAACGCGCGTGCGACGCCGGCCGGCTCGACGCCGATGCGCTCGCGCGAGGCGCTGCGCTCGGCGGCAATCTCGCGATTCCGCTCGTCAAGCAACTCACCGCGCACGTGAAGGCCGACGACCCCGAGGCCGCGAAGTTCGTGCACTGGGGCGCGACGAGCCAGGACATCATCGATACCGCGACCGTGCTGCAGTTGCGCGACACGCTCGACGTGCTCGAATCGCTGCTCGACGAAGCCTGCGCGTCGCTCGCGGCGCTCGCGCGCACGCACCGCGCGACGCCGATGATCGGCCGCACGTGGCTGCAGCAGGCGCTGCCGATCACGCTCGGCCTCAAATTCGCCCAATGGCTCGATGCGCTGCTGCGCCATCGCGCGCGCTTCGTCGAGTTGCGCGAGCGCGCGCTCGTGCTGCAGTTCGGCGGCGCGGCCGGCACGCTCGCGAGCCTGCGCGAGCATGCGGCCGGCGTGAGCGCCGCGCTCGCGGCCGACCTGAAGCTCGCGTTGCCGGCCGTGCCGTGGCATACGCAGCGTGACCGCATCGCGGAAGCCGCGTCGTGCTTCGGGATGCTGACCGGCACGCTCGGCAAGATCGCACGCGACGTGTCGTTGCAGATGCAGACCGAAGTGGGCGAGCTCGGCGAACCGGCGGCCGCCGGCAAGGGCGGCTCGTCGACGATGCCGCACAAGCGCAACCCGGTCGGCTGCGCGGCCGTGCTGACGGCCGCCGTACGCGCACCGAATCTCGTCGCGACCGTGTTCGCGGGAATGGTGCAGGAGCACGAGCGCGCCCTCGGCGGCTGGCAGGCCGAATGGGAGGCGCTGCCCGATCTCGCGCGCCTGACGGGCGGCGCGCTCGCGCAGATCGCGCAGATCGTCGCGGGCCTCGACGTCAATACCGACCGCCTCGCCGCGAACCTCGACCTGACGCACGGGCTGATCCTCGGCGAAGCCGTGATGCTCGCACTCGGCGACAAGATCGGCCGGCTCGATGCGCATCACGTCGTCGAGCATGCGTCGAAGGAAGCCGTGCGCACCGGGGCGACGCTGTTCGACGTGCTCGCCGCCGATGCGACCGTGTCGGCCCACCTGTCGCGCGACGCGCTCGCGCGGCTGCTCGATCCCGCCCATTACGTCGGCGAGGCACAGGCCTACGTCGACGCCGTGCTCGCGCTGCACGCGGGCGCGAAACAACCAGGAGAACATTGATGCCTTTCGCCACTGTCAACGGCGTGAAACTGCATTACCGGATCGACCGTGCCGCACGCGACGACGCGCCGTGGCTCGTCTTCTCGAACTCGCTCGGCGCCGACCTGCAGATGTGGGCGCCGCAGATTCGCCCGCTCACGCAGCACTTCAATATCCTGCGCTACGACACGCGCGGCCACGGCCATTCCGACGCGCCGGCCGGTTCGTACACGATCGAACAGCTGGCCGGCGACGTGATCGGCCTGCTCGACCACGTCGGCATCGACTGCGCGCATTTCTGCGGGATCTCGATGGGTGGATTGACGGGCGCCGCGCTCGCCGCGCGCTACCCGTCGCGCATCGTGCGCGCGGTGCTGTCGAATACCTCGGCCAAGATCGGCTCGCCGGAAGTGTGGGCGCCGCGTGCGCAGAAGGCGCGCGCAGAAGGGATGGCCGCGCTCGCCGACGCCGTGCTGCCGCGCTGGTTCACCGACGCATTCGTCGACCGCGAGCCGCGCCTGTTCGACGCGATCCGCGACACCTTCGTGCATACCGACAAGGACGGCTACGCGGCGAACTGCGACGCGCTGAACGCGGCCGACCTGCGCGAGGAAGTGAAGGGCATCGCACTGCCGGTGCTTGTCGTGACCGGCGCGAAGGACATGTCGACGCCGCCCGATCAGGGCCGCGCGCTCGCCGCCGCGATTCCCGGTGCGCTGCACGTCGAATTCGACGCCGCGCACATTTCGAACATCGAGTGCACCGACGGTTTCAACCGCGCGCTGCTCGATTTCCTGACTGCGTGAGGCACCGGCGATGGACGACCAGGAACGTTATGAAGCAGGGATGAAGGTGCGTCGCGCGGTGCTTGGCGACGCGCACGTCGACCGTTCGCTCGAGAATCGTACCGAAGTGACGGAGGAATTTCAGAACCTGATCACGCGCTATGCGTGGGGCGAGATCTGGACGCGCGACGGCCTGCCGCGCCATACGCGCAGCCTGCTGACCATCGCGATGATGGTCGCGCTGAACCGCGGCGAGGAGCTGGCGCTGCACCTGCGCGCCGCGCGCAACAACGGCGTGACGCGCGACGAGATCAAGGAAGTGCTGCTGCAGACCGCGATCTATTGCGGCGTGCCGGCCGCGAATTCCGCGTTCCATCTCGCGGACAAGATCTTCAAGGAACAAGATGGGGCCGGTTAAGTGCTGGCGGTAATCTGATCGATTGGCCCGCCGAGGTTGGCGGGCCGTCGTCGATGAAGAACGCGCCGGCAGCGAATCGGTGCGTGAACGAAGGAAAGGCGCGGCCACGAGGCCGCGCTTGTTGCATCTATATCAATGTTGGATGCGACCGGATCGAGCGCTGACGCGCCCACGCCGGCCGACAAGGAGACAAGCGATGAATCGCACACCCGTGGTCGATGTCCAGACCTTCATCAACGAGCAGCCGTTCGGCGGCTTTCAATGGCTCGTATTCCTCATGTGTTTCGTGATCGTGCTGCTCGACGGCTTCGATACGGCCGCGATCGGCTTCATCGCGCCGTCGCTGCTCGGCGAATGGAACCTCACGAAGCCCGATCTCGCGCCGGTGCTCAGCGCCGCGCTGTTCGGCCTGGCGTGCGGCGCGCTCGTGTCGGGCCCGCTGTCCGACCGGCTCGGCCGCCGCTCGCTGCTGCTCGGTTCAGTGTTCCTGTTCGGGGTCGCATGCCTGATGTCCGCGTTCTCGAACACGATCGGACACCTGACGATCCTGCGCTTCATCACCGGCGTCGGGCTCGGCGCAGCGATGCCGAACGCGGTCACGATGATGGGCGAGTTCTGCCCGGACAAGCGCCGCGCGACCGTGATCAACCTGATGTTCTGCGGCTTTCCGCTCGGCGCCGCGTTCGGCGGTTTCCTGGCCGCATGGATGATTCCGCATTTCGGCTGGCGCAGCGTGCTGATGCTCGGCGGCGTGACGCCGCTGCTGCTCGGCGTGCTGTTGCTGCTGAAGATGCCGGAATCGGTGCGCTTCATGGTCGCGAGCGGCCGGTCCATCGACAAGATCCGCGCCACGCTCGCACGGATCTCGCGCGACGCGCTGAACGCCGGCTCGTTCGTGCTGACCGAAGCCGCGCCGCAGACCGGCGGCAAGGGCCTCGGCGTCGTGCTGTCGCGCTCGTACCTCGTCGGCTCGGTGATGCTGTGGCTCGCATACTTCATGGGCCTCGTGATCTTCTACGCGTCGATCAACTGGATGCCGATTCTGCTGAAGGATGCGGGCCTGACGCCGAAGAGCGCGACGCTGATCTCCGCGCTGTTCCCGCTCGGCGGCGTGGGCGCGGTGCTGTGCGGCGTGCTGATGGACCGCTTCAACGCGAACCGCGTGATCGCCGTGTGCTACGCGCTGACGGCTGTGAGCGTATATGCGATCGGGCAGGCGGCCGGCAACGTCGGGTTGCTGGTGCTGGTCGTGTTCGTGGCCGGCGTGCTGATGAATACCGCGCAATCGTCGATGCCGGCGCTGGCCGCCGCGTTCTATCCGACCGAAGGGCGCGGCACGGGCGTCGCGTGGATGCTCGGCGTCGGTCGTTTCGGCGGAATCGCGGGGTCGTTCCTCGTCGCCGAACTGACGCGCCGGCACTTCTCGTTCGCGGGTGTGTTCGCGACGATTGCCGTCGCGGGTGTGCTCGCGTGTGTCGCGCTGCTGATCAAGCAGATGGCGCGGCCGCATGGCGTCGCGCAGCCGGCAGGCAAGATCGAGTCGCTCGGGCATTGAGCGGCGGGCGGGTCGGTGCGGTGCGCCGGCCCCGTGCAGGATGGATTCAGGCCAGTTGCAAGCAGATCGACCGACGCATGACAGCAGACCGGGCCGCCTTCGCGGCTCGTCGACATTCCGGCGGCCGCACCGCTACTCCTCGGCGTCGTGTTCCTTGACGAAGTTACGCAGATACGCGCGCAACGCGGCTTCCCGGCTGCGATGATCGTCGTGGTTCGCGGCGCCCATTTCCTCCTCGTCGCCGAACAGCGTCGGCGGCGCGCAGTAAGTGCCGACTTCGATGTTCTCGCGCAGCACGCGGATGTCGTGCGTGAGCGGGTGATATTCGGCGATCCAGTGCATGCCCTCGATGTGCTCGCCCGCTCTGAGCATTGGCTTCATCAGCAATCTCCATGCAGAGCAGCGGTGCAACCGCCGCAGCGGTCGCACGCGCCCGTACCGAAAGGGTACGCCTGCCGCACGCGAAGCTCAACGGGCGCGCTGGTGAGCGCTTACTGCGGCAGCAGATGGGCGACGAGCGGGTACAGCGACAGGATCAGCAGCACGGCCATCGTCACGTTGAAGATGCGCAGCGCGCGGGGATTCGACAGGAAGCGCCGCAAGCCGAGGCCGAATGCGGCCCACAGGCAGATGCACGGGAAGCCGATCAGGATGAACACGACGGACATCCATGCGGCGTTCATCCCGTAGTCGGCGGACAGCTGGACCGTCGTCGCGGCGGTCAGCACCATCATCCATGCTTTCGGGTTGACCCACTGGAACGCGGCGGCTTCGATGAACGTCATCGGCCGCGGCTTGGCGCCGTGCGCCTTCACTTCGCCCGACGTGCCGATGCGCCACGCGAGGTACAGCAAATAGGCGACGCTCGCGGCTTCGAGGATCGTGTACAGCAGCGGCAGGCGCTTGAACGCCTCGCCGAGGCCGAAGCCGACGCAGAGCATCAGGATCGCGACGCCGATGCTGATGCCGAACAGGTGCGGCATCGTGCGGCGGAAACCGAAGTTGACGCCGGATGCCAGCAGCATCGTGTTGTTCGGGCCGGGTGTGATCGACGTGACGAGTGCGAACAGCATGCCGGCTGGCAGCGCGCTGAGGGTGAGGAATTCCATCGCGGATTCTCCATTTGTGTTCGAGGCTGGGATGGAGTCAGTGTAGCGACGGTTTTCTGTACAGTACCGGTACAGTTGGGTTGACGAATGCCAGTACGGGGCGATCGCTTAGTGCCTGCGAGAGCTTGTCAGATGTTGGTGATTGGCGAGGCCCGTCATTGCCGACGTGCCGTTGATCAATGCCAGCCCTTCCTTGAACCCGAGTTCCATCGGTTTCAGCCCTGCTTTTTCCAACGCCTCCGCGCTCGGTATGACCTCGCCGTTCAGCCGCGACTTCCATTTGCCGCCGCAGGCGAGCGCGCAATGGCGGCGAGCGGACCGAGATCGCCACTCGTTCCGAGCGAGCCCTTGCTGGGTACGCACGGGCAGATGCCCGCATTGAACACATCGACATATCGCTGAAGATTGCCTTCCGTGATGGCGGAACGCCCCCCGGGCCAGCGAATTGACGCGGGCGATCATCGTTGCGCGCACCATGTCGTCGTCGAAGCATGGCCCGACATTGGTCGCGACGGCCGCAATCAGGTTCGCCTGCATCTCGGCGGCGTACTGTTCCGGGACGAGATAGCTAGCGGACGAAGCCGCCCATGCTGGTATTCACACCGTAGACAACGCGTCCTTCGGCGATCAATTGCTCGAGTGTCAGCCTGGACGCTCGCACCATGTCGAGGCAGCCAGGATCGATCTCCAGTCGCGTGTCGTTCCGGCGCGCCGCGGCGGCTACGTCGGAAGTGGTCAGCGCGCTGCCGCGAATCCGGATTGTATTGTCGGCAAAGGATGCTCTTGTGTTCATGGTATTCGGTGCTGGCGACGGGAAGGGTGGTGTCCGGCGTTCGCGTGACGGTTCGCGACGCCGGACGCGGGAAAGGCTCAGCGCGCTTCGGTCGATGCGGGCTCCCAGGCAGCGCAATAGGTATCGACAAGGCAGCGCGCCGCGCGAATCAGAGGCGCGCCGTATGCGGCGGTTGCCCGTCTTAGGTCGTCCAGGGATGTACCGGACGAATCCAGTTCGTGAAAGTGTCCGATCAGCCAGTGCTCGAGGTCCGCATGGCAGAACTCGAGGTGAAACTGAAGCGCCAATGCCGTGGAGCCGAACGAGAACGACTGATTCTCATACAGCGCCGACGATGCCAGACGCGTCGCACCTTCCGGCAAATCGAACGTATCGCCATGCCAATGAAAGACATTTCGTTCGCATAGCGCCAGCGCGCTGGCGACCGGATCGGATTCGTGAGGCCGACAGGCTAGCGTGCCCCAGCCAATTTCCTTCGCGTGCCCGGCGTAGACGCGCGCTCCGAGCGCTCGCGCCAGCAGTTGCGCGCCAAGGCAAATGCCAAGAACAGGGCGGTGGCGTCGTAACCGATGCATCGATGATGCGAAGCTCCGTCGTCAGGAACGGAAGACGCGCGTCATCATGTGCGCCCAACGGGCAACCAGTACGACGACGAGATCAGGGTCAGCCTTGAGCAGGGCGTCGAGTGGATGTGCGGCTGCGTCGTAATAGTGAATCGCGTAGCCACGGGCCTTCAATGCCCATTCGAACGAGCCGAGCCCTTCGAATGCGACGTGGCGGATCGCAGCGACCGTTCGTTGAGCATTCATGAAAGCACTATTCCGTGGTGGTTCAGCGATTCCTGAAATGCATCGCCCATTTCGAGCCGGTTCAGCAGCTTCAGGAGGTTGGTGTAGTTGGACCTGCTCGGCCGCACCGTCGAATCCGGAGGGGCGTCCAGCACGGCCCGAGGAATGTGCACGCCGTTCAGCGAGGCCAACGTGCCCCAGCATTCCCGCTCGTCATCCTCGAACCAGCGGATCGCCAGCGCGCAGACCTCGGCGAAAAGCCGTCTGTCGGCCGCACTCATGCGATCGTGCACATAGTCGACGACGAGGCCGAAGATGCTGCCATGCATCAACTCGTCCATCCGGTGCGCATTCACGGCGTCGACGAACAGTGGCTGCATGCGGCTTGCGTCGTTGATGCAGGCGAGATAGCCGCCGATGAACAACTCCGAGACGGTGCAGGTCGCAAGCCTGGCGAGAAAACGATCGTTTTCGTCGTCGAGTGTCGCCAGGTACCGATCCAGTTGATCGACGAGCGTGTATGCGGTATAGCCGATGCGCAGGTTCCTCTCCCGGCAGGCGATCTGGCAGGTATGTATCGCGAGCAGCGTGTGGAACGATTCGTCCGTCAGTGTCTCCGCGACGATTCGCTTCATGTCGTTCGCGAAATCGCTGACGCCGTTGTCCAAGAGTTCCACGCAAACGGGCGTCACGATGCGGCTTTCTATCGTGACTGTCTTGAGGTTGTAGACGAGCCATCCGATCGACAGAAGTCGCGATCGGGTCGCGGCGTTTTCCACCAGCGGCTGGAGTGCAGGATGCGTCCAGAACGGAACCAGGTTCGGGACGAAGTCGTCTCTTTCAGGCAGAAACGAAAAGTCGTCCGGTAGATCGCACTTGCGCGTCTGGGCGCGAGCGGACCAATGAGACGATATTTTTCGCATCAACCCGAGCACCGACGAATCCGTGCCTCGGTCGAGCACTGTGTGCATGCGTATCCCGATCCTGTCAGCTGACCGTGGCCGCGGCCGTGGTCGTGTCGCGTCGCATCCCTTGCGGGTGGTGTCCGACGTAGTTTCCGTTCAGCTCTTTCAGCGGCATGACGAAATCGCGTTCGTAGCGCTGCACCACGGATTTGCCATCCGTATAGAGATGGCGGCGGCGCAGGTCGATCATCAGCATGTCGAGCAGGTTCTTCCCGGATGCTCGATGTACGGCCGACAGAAAATCGTGCAGCGGCTCTGCGTTGAATATGCGTCGATGCCATTCGAGAAAATTCTCGCCGACGAAGCCATCGACGCCGGTATCGACGTTCTTGGGGGTCTTCTCGTAGTTGGTGCAGATGTACGTGTAGTACAGGTCGTCGTTGCGTCGCGTCAGGACACCGAAATCCTGCTCGATGAAGCAACCGACGAAGTGCAGAGCGTCATGGCCAACGGCCTCGGGGAACTGATCGCAGCTCGAGACAAGACCCGCATCCGTGAATTCGAACGTACCGAAATCGGGGATGCCGATCTCGTTGGCCGACGTCAACGCGACGTCGGCGTGCGCGAGCGTCAACGCGATACCGCGTGCTGCTTGTGCCGACTCCTCCCCGCGCTTGTTCACCTCGAACTGACTGATCCTGTAGAAGGGATTGCGCCCGCACATGTCGAATCTCGCGTTGAAATTGCCAGGACGGGCCTGGTCGACCTGAATGCCGATCCGTTCGGACGGCAGCGCATACGACCCGCGCAGCAGGACATCGTCGAAGAACGCCTTCCCATGGAGGAGCCGCTTGTAAGCCTCCGGCCATTGCTCGATCAGGTCGATGTAGTAAGTGCGCAAACCGCTGAAGGGCGTCCGGCGTTCCGACTGAGTGGTGAACTTCATCAATGTTCCTGACTGGGATAACGGGTCGATGGTGTGCGCGTTCCGACGGCAGGCGGGCGCGCCGATTCGCCGGTGCACCCGGTCGGGAAGCCGCTCTCGCCCCCGGTGGCGTTACCGTAATCGACGCGCGCGCGAAGCGGTTAGTCATTAGCTGCCGCGACCGTGCTTTCTTGACATGACCGGGCGAATGTCGATGCGCGAGCCGGGGCCGGCGGGCGATCATGACCGCCGACGTGCGCGGCGCGGACGGGCATGCACGACAAGAAGGCGCAATATTGTCCTGTTAAAACAGGATTCGACTACCTGTCCTCATGGCGCCGGTCGTAGCCTGAGCTTTTTTCATTCTCGATCGAGCCATGGATTTCGATATTTCGGAGCGCGCCAAGCGGCTGACATCGTCAGCCATTCGGGAAATCCTCAAGGTGACGGAAGATCCGTCGGTCATCTCCTTTGCCGGCGGCATCCCGGCGCCGCAGACATTTCCAGTCACACTCATGCAGGAGGCGGCGGCGAGGATTCTTGCCGAGGCGCCTCATGCGGCCTTGCAGTACGCGCCGACGGAAGGCTATCGTCCGCTGCGGGAGTGGATCGCCGAACGCCACGGCGTGCACCCGGACTGCGTGTTGATCACGACAGGCTCGCAGCAAGGGCTCGATCTGCTGGCAAAAGTCCTGATCGATCCCGGCAAGCGCGTGCTGGTCGAGAATCCCTCTTATCTCGGCGCGTTGCAGGCGTTTTCGCTGTTCGAACCCGAGTTCGTGCCGGTCGAGTGCGATGCGAACGGCATCGTGACCGATGCATTGCAAAGGTCTGGCATTGCCGGGGCGCGCTTCCTCTATACGATGCCGAATTTCCAGAACCCGACCGGGCGGCGCATGCCTGAAGCGCGGCGGCGCGATCTGATGCGGGCGATGGCGGCGGAAAACGTCGTGGTGGTGGAAGACGATCCGTACGGCGAGCTCAGCTACGACGGCAAGCGGTTGCCGAGCCTGCTGTCCATCGCACCGGAACACGTCGTCCATCTCGGCTCGTTTTCCAAAATCGTTTCGCCCGGGCTGCGTGTCGGATATGCGATTGCACCGCGGCCCTTGATGATGAAGCTGGTGCAGGCCAAGCAGGCCAGCGACCTGCACACGTCGAGCTTCACGCAGCGGATCATCCATGACGTCGTGCAAACGGGTTTTCTTGCAGCCCATGTCGACAGGATTCGCGCGCTCTATCTCACCCAGCGAAACGTGATGCTTGATGCGCTCGAGCGGCACTGCCGATCCGACCTCGACTGGAACGTCCCGGAAGGCGGGATGTTCTTCTGGGCGCGCACGCGGCATGGCATCGACACGACGGAGTTGCTCGAGGCGATGCTTGCGCCGGCCTCCGGCGCGAAAGTCGCGTTCGTGCCGGGTGCACCGTTCTTTGCAGGTGTACCGGACGTCGCTACGTTGCGTCTGTCGTTCGTGACGGTGCCGCCGGCGCGAATCGAAGAGGGTGTCGCACAGCTCGCGCGGGCGCTGTCCCGATTCGCGTGATGCGCGCCGGATACGCAAGTACGCGTCAAGAAAACGCGGTCGCAGCAGTTAATGACTAGGTGCGCCAACGCGCATTCGAATAACGTAGTGCCATCGCCGAGTCACATGGAGTTTCGCAGATGATCGAAGAGACCTTCACTATCGCGGATGGGCATCGTGCGCTTTCCGCCGGCGACGGCATCGTCACGGGAAATGCCGCCTGGAGCTTCGCAGGCGAAACCGCGCGTCAATTCGAGGCGCACGTGTCGAAATCGGTGCCGGGCTATGCGAGCGGCCATGACATCGTGCTGGCGCTGAGCGATTTCTTTGTCAAGAACGATTCCCTCTGCTACGAAATCGGCTGCTCGACCGGCGCGTTGACGCGGCAACTCGCGCAGCGGCATGGTGCATCCGTGCGCTGGGTCGGGATCGATGTCGAACCGGACATGATCGAGCAGGCAAATGCCTACCTGACGCAGACTTCGCCGACGCCGACAAACGTTACGTATTGCGTCGACAACGCGCTTTCATTTCCTTACGAAGCGAGCGATTTCATCGTTGCCTACTATACGGTCCAGTTCATTGCGCCCCGCGTGCGGCAGGAGTTGATACGCCGCATCTACGAATCGCTCAACTGGGGAGGGGCGTTCGTGATGTTCGAGAAAGTCCGTGCGCCGGATGCCCGTTTCCAGGACATCGCGAGCAGCGTTTATATAGATTACAAGCTCGAGCGCGGCTACGAGCCCAACGAAATCATCGGCAAGTCGAGAAGCCTCAAGGGCGTGCTCGAACCGTTCTCGACCCAGGGAAACGTCGACATGCTCAAGCGTGCCGGTTTCGTGGACGTGATGTCGATCTTCAAGCACGTGTGCTTCGAAGGTTTCTTCGCGATCAAATAGGGCGCCGGGGTTCTGCAAAATGGGGCAATCAGGATCAGGCATGGACTTGCTGGATACGGATCTCGACGCGTATCTGCGCGCCGTCGGCATGTCCGACGGTATCGGTGCGCACCATGTCGCATGTGAAATATGTGGCGGCGACGCATGCGATGTCGTCGTCGACGAAGTGGAAACGGTTGACGGTCGCTACCACAGGCTGCCCGTCGTGGTGTGCCGGCGTTGCGGGTTTCTCTATCAGAATCCACGCTTCGATCGATCGTTCTATCAGCGCTACTACGAGCAGCACTACCGGAATGCTCTATTTGGCAACGTCGGTCCCGCGCGCGATTTCGTGCTGGATCAGATGCGCCGCGGTGAGCACCTGTTTCGCAACCTCGAAGCCCATCTGCCGCCGGGCGGCCGCATGCTCGATGTCGGATGTTCGGCGGGGGGGATGATGATTCCATTTGCGAAGCGAGGCTGGCGCGTCGCCGGGAACGATCCGGACGCGGCCTATTCGGCATTCGGTCGAGAGCGGCTACGGCTCGACATCGAGACCGTCGCGGCCGAGGACATGCGTCTGCCCGACGCGCAGTTCGACCTGATCGTCATCATCGGTTCGCTGGAACACGTGTACGACGTGAACAGCGTGCTCGCTGCATGCCGGAAGGCGTGTGTTCCGGGCGGTCTGCTTTTGATCGAGGGACGCGCCTTGGGGTATGGCGTGATCAAGGGACACTTCTCCCACAATCACCGCCGTTATCTGACCATCGCCTCGATCGAAATGCTGATGCTGCGACACGGCTGGGTACCGGTTCTGTCGACAGATGAGCCGATCTGCGGTCCGACGCGTCCCGGTGCCGTGCACGTGCTCGGCAGGGCATCGGCGCCCATCGACGGTGACTCGCTGCTTTCCCTGCTGGACGAACGGTGGCCGGAGCGTCATGCACCCATCGCGCAGATGACGTCGCTGAAGGGTTACATCCGGCAAGGCGCGGCCGATTCACTGCTTTCCGTGAGCGCGCGATGAGGGAGGAAACGAGCACATGCGCGACGGCGCATGTCGGCAGCCACGCAGCGTTTCGCTCCGATTTGCGCGTCTATGCGCCGCAGCCCGACGACGCGGACCGTCGCTATACGGTCTACGATCCGGTGACCGATCTGTCGTACTACCTTGGCGCGAATGAACTGTGCGTTGCGCGACTGTTCAACGGCGCACGCTCGGCCGCAGACGTCTGCGCGATCCTGGCTGGCGACGGGCGGCGCCTGCCGGTCGGGAAACTCGTCGCATTCGAGCAGCGCCTGCACCGGTTGGGATTGCTCGTGCGCGCCAGCGAATCGGGCGTGAACCGGAGAGATCCGGCCGCCGGTATCGACTATGGGCCGTTGAAGCGGGCATTGTCGATCCAGGTCATGCGCTTTGCGCCGGAACGCTTGCTCGACGCTGTCTTCGCCCGCGCGCAGTGGCTGTGCTCGCGAGGATTCGTCGCGATCGGCTGCATCGCTATCGCCGTGACGGGCATGTTGCCGATCCGGCACGCGTCGCGGTTCGCGGTTAATGTCGTCGATGTCTACTCGCATGACTGGCACTGGGTTTTTTGGCACTACCCCGTCGTCGTCGCTTCGATCGCGGTGCACGAACTCGGACATGCGCTCGCATGCCGTCTCTACCGTGTGCGCGTGACCGACTTCGGTATTGCGGTCTATCTGCTCCTGGCAACGGGCTGGGCGCGCCCGTTGCAACGGGACTGGTCCGCATTGCCGTTGCGCGACCGGCTGGTGACCATCGCGATGGGGCCGTTTGCGAGCCTTCTTTTCGTCGCGGCCGGCCTCGCGATGTGGGCGGCGGTGCCACGCGAAAGTCCGTGGAATACGCTAGCCATCGTGATGTCCGTGAGTGCGGCGGCGGCACTTGTGCCGACGTTGCTGCCGTTCTTCAACGGCGATACCTATCTGGCGCTGACCGAATGGTTCGGTGTGCCGAGACTGCGGCAGCGAGCATTTCGATACGTCCGTGATCGGCTATTGCGTCGCGAGCCTGACGATGCCCCCGTGCCAGAGCGCAGGCGACTGTACTGGGCGACGGCATTCGGCACTGCGGCCGGCTGGATCGCGGCGTGGGCATGGGTCGCTTCCGGCATCGTGCGATTGATGCGCGCAGGCTGACACGGCGGCCGTGCCGCAAACGGAGCAACGAGGAAGTGTGGCAATAAACGGGCGCCTACGATGCGCCCGAAAGAGAACCTGGAGCGCGCTGGCCCGGGGCCAGGGTGAATTGATGCAATCAATCGATGAAGGACACATTCATGAACGATCTGACTGGACAAGCGAGCAAGGCCGACAGTGAAATCGAGGCCGACGGCGATCGCACGACATGCTCGGGCTACGAACGGCTCGACGACGCGTCGAAGCCTGACTGCGCGGGATTTGCGCTTGAGGATTTCGATCTCGACGATATCGAGGTGATCGAAAGCAAAGTGTTCGCGTAACGTTCGGCAAGCCATCGACGAATATGACTCCTCTCGCGGCGAAGTTGAGCAAGCCTGACCCGATCGGCGTGGGCATCCAGTACAACCCCGAGATTCTCGACTGGTTTCCGTTCGAGTCGTTGCAGGTCGACTTGTTCGAAATTCTGCTCGACAACGTGATGGGGCCGCTCGACGGCCCGCATCTGATCCGGCCGGGAGCACGCAAGACACTCGAGCGACTTGCCTCGCGATGGCCGTTGCTCGCCCACTCGAACTACGGATGCGAGTTCGGTTTCGGCCCGCTCGACCGAACGTCGGCGGTGCGGCGCCATGTACCGATCGCCCGCGAGCTCGGCAGCCCGTGGGTTGCCGATCATTGCTTTTACGGCGACGACTCGTGGCTCGACATCTGGAGCAGCCCGCTGCAGTTCTCGAGACGCGAGCGGCGGCGTTGCGCCGCGCGCGCTGCCGAGCTGCAGGCGTTGTACGGCATGCCGCTGGCTCACGAGAACGCGGCCTACTATCTCGCCTGTCCGGGCTCTGAAATGCGCGAAGCCGAATTTCTTGCCGAGCTCGTCGAGGAGGCGGGCACGTTTCTGCATCTCGATTTGCACAACATTTATACGAATTCACTGAACCTGCCGGGTTTCGACGTGAACGACTATCTCAATACGATTCCGCTCGATCGCGTGATTTCCGTTCATCTTGCCGGCGGCAGCTGGCACGGCGGCCTGTACCATGACTGGCACGACTCTCCGATCCCCGAGCCGGTGTGGGAGCTTTACGAGGCGCTCCTCGGGCGCGCGTCGCCATCTGCGATCGTCCTTGAATATCAGGGGCAGGCGCATCATCCCGATACGCGCGTGCTGGGCGGCAACAGCGACCGCGACATGATCGTCGCCGATCTCGAGCGTGCGCGGGCTATCTGGAATCGCCATGGCCCGGCCGCGTCGCCGGTTCGCGTGCCGGCCGCTCGGGAGGTCGCATCGTGACGGCACTGGACGCACAGGTGGTATGGCAGGTATGGCGCAGGATTCTGCGCGAACCCGCGTTGCAGCACGCCGTGTTTTCCGCCGATCCTGCCGCGACGCTCGACGATTCATTCGGCCTGTACGGCGAGGCACGCGAAGCGGCGCTCGCATACGCGATGCGGGCGGACCGCACCCGCTGGTTCGTGACGAACTATCGGTTCCGGCTAGCGAACTCGTTCCTGAACGCACTGGAAACCGGGGCGCCCCTCACGCTGCGCGCGCTGCTCGCACTCGGGTGCGACGTTCATGCGTGCGGCAACGCGTTTCTCGAGCGTTGCGGCTGGAAGGATTACGGCCCGTACGTTCACGGGTACTGCAAAGACGCGCTGGCATTCCTTCGGGAAACGCTTGGCAGCGATCAGATGCGCCGTGTCGCACCGCTGATCGCATTCGAGGAAAGCACGGTGGAGTGGCTGATCGAGCAGAGCCGGTGGCCGTTGCAGGACGTTCCCGATGCCGCCCGCGATGCGCGCGCCGGACTGATCGAGCGGACACGTCGAGCGTGTCATCACCGCAGCGAGATGCAACTGTCGGCGTGGCTGCGCGACAAGACGCAGCTCGGCGTGACGTCGCTCGTCGCTGGCGTAGAGCACTATTTCATTTATCTGAAGGATGCGCGTAGCGCGGTGCGGTTTGCTCGCGTGCCTGCCCGCGCGGTGACGCTCTATGATGCGCTCGAGCTGCCACGCACGCATGCGGAACTGTCGAGCGTGCTTGAGCAGCGCGGAGCGGGGCCTCTTACGGAGCAGGACCTGCAATGCCTCGCGATGCTGGAAGCCTGTCACGCAATCCGCGGATCCGGGGCGGTACCGTCATGAAATGGTCGTCGTTCTTCTGGATGAGATCGGCCGGGTTTCCGTTCGATGCGCTCGACACGCTTGCTATCGACGCGGGTCTCGATGACGAGATCGATGCGTACCGACATCTCGAGCGTGAAATCGAGGAATACGACGCCGAGCTGATGGCACTCGCGCGCGCCGTTTCGACGGAATCCGTCGACCGTCTCGAGCGGAGGCTCGCGACGGCGGCGGCGTTCGACATATCAGTGTTGCCCGCCGCGATGCGTGTCGCCGCGGGGCCATTGACGGACGGCCGCAACGCGTGCATCGCCCGACGTGACGAATGTACGCTCGGTCTTCACCAAACGTATGCCGGAGCGCTTCCCGACATTCGACGGAGTCTCGTCGAGTTCTTTCGGGACGACAGTGCGCGTGAAGCGCTGTATCTGTCGAATCCGGAAGCACTGCTGCGCGTCGACGCGCTTGCCGAGCAGGACGCCAGCTGCATCGACAGTCGCACGCGGCAGCGCCTTCGGCTGGCATGGAATTACATTCAGCGGTTGTGCGCGAAGAACGACACGGCGAGCTTTTTCGGGCCGATTGCATGGGGTCGTTTCGCGGATACGTCGACACCGAATCTTGTCGTCCACCGCGCCGCGGGTTCATGGCTCGCGTCACGCAAGACGATGTTCGAGCATTGGGTCGTCGAGCGGTTGTCGGAAGCGATCGCCGCAGATACGGACCTTGCCGACGGCTTGCCGCTGCTGCTGAATCCGGGATGCGATCTGCGCGGTGCCCGGTTGCATGTGCCGGTGAGCAAGTCGGTCGAGCTGGGCGCGCTGGCCCGGAAACTGGTCGGTGCCGTCGCCGATGCGCAGGCGCCGCTTTCGGCACGCCGGCTGCTCGCGCAATTGGCCGAAGCGGGATTCCCGCACGACGAAGCGCGCACTTGCATCGATGCCATGTTGACGAAGCGCGTCATCGCCAGGCGATTCGATATCGGACCCGGTTGCACGTCGCCGATTCCGCGCCTTCACGAAGCTGTCGCGGCACTCGATGCGCCAGCTGCCGCGAAAGAGAAGTGGCTCGATGTCTGTGTGCGCCTCGAAGTATTGCGTACCCGGTTCGAAACGGCCGACCTCCCTGCGCGTCAGGCCGCACTCGAGCAGATCGATGTGCAACTGGCCGATGCCGGAGTCGATCGTTCACGGGAACATGGGCGCATGTACGTCGGGCGATTTCCTGTGTACGAAGACTGCGCGCGAAACCTTCAGATCGAAATCGGCGGCACGCTCGCGCGCGACGTACAACGCGAACTCGACGCGCCGCTGCGCCTTTACACGTGGCTTGTCGATGCACTGGCCGTTCGTCTGCATGACCGGTATCTGAAGTACTGGCACGCGCTGTCTTCGAATGGCGAGCCGGTCGATTTCCTCGAGTTTATCTCGTTGGCGACGGGGGGCGATGCAGGCGAAGCAGTATGCGAATCGATCCGCGCGATTCTGCGCGACGCCTGGGCCGGACTAAGCGTGAGACACGCAGGGGCAGAAGAGATCTGCCTGAGCGACGCCGACTGGTCCTGGCTGTTCAAGGTGCTCGACGCGGCAGAGCCGCGCGCAGGCGTTGTCGCGAACTCGACAAGCCGAGTCCATTCGCCCGACTTCATGATTGCGGCGGCGAGTGTCGACGCGGTGGCTCGCGGCGAATACCTGATCGTCGTCGGCGAAGTTCATCCGGGTGTTCATACGGTATCCCAACCCGTCGCGCAACCGTTCTGCCCGTTTGCGGACGCGGTTCGGGACGAGGTCCAGGCGCTTCTCGCGCCGGCGACGCTGGTCACGGCCGACTCGCCGCGCACCTATCAGCGTTCGCACATCGACTGGCTGGATGTGCCTGCCTTGCACCAGCTCGAGTTGCCCGGTGGAGGCGCGCGCGTCGACCGCGACAGGCGTGTGCGCGCTGGCGCGGTGTCGGTCGCCGTGCGCGACGGTGTGCTCGTTTGCCGCGATCGCGCGAGCGGTATCGAGGCGAATTTGCTGACGGTGATGCCGACCAGTCTTCAGCGCCTTGGTTTCGCGCTGGCGGGCGAAGCGATCGGGCAACGCGAATCGCGACGCATCACGTGCGGTCGCGTTCTGATCAAGCGCCGTACCTGGGAGATCGACGGCGGCTTTCCGGTCGGATCGGACAATCCGTTCGAGAAGGCCGGCGACTACCTGGCGTGGCGCGGTTGGGCACGGGCAATCGGTCTGCCGAGATACGTGTTCATGAAGTGCGCGAGCGAGCCGAAGCCCGTTTTCGTCGATTTTCGCAATCCGTTCGCGATCGATCTGCTTGCGCGATGGGCGCGCAAGGGCGAGCTGCTCGCATTTTCGGAGATGCGCCCCGCAGGCGACGAGCTTTGGTTTGCCGACGAGCGCGGCCGCTATTGCAGCGAATTCCGCACGTCGTGCATCGACACGACCGGCCGCGAAGCTGGCGAGACGTTCGGCGAAATGGGCGAGCATGTGCATCCGCTTGCCGATGCACCGACGTCGTTGTGAGTTTGACTAGAGAGACAGCATCATGGGAAACATGCGGGGAACGTCGTCCGGCGTTGCGTCGAAACCGGACAGGTCGGTCGGTTCGATCGTCGTCGGCGTACTGTTGCCGTTTGCATTCGCGCATTTTCTCTCGTATCTGTACCGTAACGTCAACGCGATCGTCTATCCGGTTCTCGCTCGTGACCTGGGCTTCGATGCCAGCGCGCTCGGCTGGCTGACGAGTGCCTATCTGCTTGCGTTCGCGATCGCGCAACTGCCGATCGGTGTAATGCTCGATCGCTATGGATGCCGTCGCGGACAGGCGCCGCTGCTGCTTGTCGCGGCAGCCGGCGCGCTGCTTTTCGCACACGCGCATTCGCTGATGGAACTGGCGGTGGGCAGGGCGCTGATCGGTTTCGGCGTGGCTGGTTCGCTGATGGCGGCGATCAAGGCAAGCTCGCAATGGCTGCCGCCTGAGCGACTGTCGCTGGCGACCGCAATGCTGCTCGCCGTCGGCGGTCTTGGCGCGATGGCGTCGACGACGCCGATGCACGCCGTGCTGCATTTCGTCGACTGGCGGACGGCATTCGTCGTGTTGGCATTCGGTACCGTCGCCGCGAGCATGCTGATTCTCGTCGTTGTGCCGGAGCGTCCGTCGACGTCATCCATGGTACGCATGAGCGACATGTGGCGCGACGTCGGACAGTTGTTCCGGAGTTGGCCGTTCTGGAGGTTGTCGCTCTATTCCGTGTGGGCGCATGCCACGTATATGGCGATGCAGGGCCTCTGGATGGGCGCGTGGTTGACCGACGTCGGTCGCCTGGACGGCCGCGAGTCGGCCGCGGTACTGATGGCGGGCACCGCGATGATGGTCGCGGGTTCGCTCGTCTTCGGGTGGCTGACCGATTATCTGAAACGTTTCGGCGTCAGACCACTGTCGATATGCGGCGGCGGCATCGTCCTGTTCATTGCATCACAGGCACTGATGATATTTGGCGGCGGCGCCGCGCCGCTGCTCGTCGCCTGCGCGTTCACGTTCTTCGGCACCGCGACCACGATGAACTACGCGATCATCGCTCAAAGTGTGCCGCCGCACCTGACGGGCCGCGTGAGCACGTCGTTCAACCTGGTCGTGTTCCTGCTCGCCTTCGCGGTACAGGCCGGCCTCGGAGCGATTATTGCCCATTGGCTGCGGCAAGCGGGTGCGTATCCTGCGGTTGCCTACCAGTGGGCATTCGGCATCAATCTCGCGCTCCAATGCCCGGGCTTGCTGCTGTGGCTGACATTCAGGCCATGGAGACGCGAAACGAGCGCGTGAGACCCGTGTAGCAGCGGCGCCCGCCTCGGGATCGCAGCCTCCGTTAGAGCGGCTATCGCCCGACGAAAAATTCTAAATCGTATCGGCGTTCGAAAAGCAGTCCATAAAATCGAGTGTCTCGTCGTTGCCCAGGCGACCGAGACACAATTCGACTTGCGATTCGGTTTCTGATCTGCGGTGGTCCTATGAACTCCATAATGAATAACGCGGATGCCGTAGCAACCGATGCATCCATTGTCCACCGAGAGCTGGACGGCACGAGCCGTCGCGGGGGCGGGCTGCGGAATATCGATCCGGTGCGCCCGGTGCTCGATGTCGCATTCGACTGGGCGGTGATCGTCGTCGCTGCCGCGTGCGGGTATCGTTACGGCACGATCGCGGCGATAGCTGCACTGTTCGTCATCGGTAATCGGCAGCGCGCGCTCGGCAACTTGCTGCATGAAGCTGGACATCGGAATCTGTACCGCGACCGTAGGCTTGGCGACACCTTCGCAAAGCTGTTCATTGCACCCGCGCTTCTGATGGACCTCGAGCGCTATCGTGCAACCCATGCGCGTCATCACGCGATGCTCGGTTCGCAGGAAAACGATCCGGACTACATTGCGCCCCGATCCGCGCGAACTGGCTGGTGGGCAACCTATCGCGGCTTGCTGTTCTCGCGGGATGCCTGGATCGGTGCCGTGGCGGGGCATTGTGTCGATCCGCAGGTTGGCGTGATGCGGCGTATGCGACTCGTCGCGTGGTGGATCGCATTGAGCGCGCTGTTGACGGCTGTCGCGGGCCACGAATTTGCCATCTTCGTTCTGGTGCTGTGGCATCTGGCAAAAGCGACGACCTTCCATGCGATCACGACGCTGCGCGAAATGTGCGATCACTATGGGCTGGCGCGTGGCGGAATCTATTCGTTTACGCGCGACACGACCGTTGCGCGGTATCGGCGGTGGATCATTCATCCGCACAACAACGGCTTTCACCTGACGCATCATTTGCTGCCGTCGGTTCCATACTATCGGCTACCCGCCGCGCAGAATGTGCTGTCGAGCTTGCCTAGCTATCGCGCGCGCGGCATGACATGTACCGCGTACTTTTTTGGGCGCGACGCCGTCGTGCTCAAATGTCACCGGTCGGTCGAGGCGGCGTAATGGGCGACGAGCGCATCGGGATGCTGGAGGTGGCCGCGCTCCTCGTGTCGGCGAGCTATGGCATCGGCTTCCTGTTCGGCTCGGGCGAGCTCGCGATGTCGCGCGGCATGGCGGGGGCGTTGTATCCATGGTTAACGGGTATCGGCATGCTTCTGCTCGCCATGGTCGCGGGTCGTGTCTGGCAACTCGGTGTGCCGATCTGGGAACTGTTCGGGCGCCGGTACGGCCCGGCCGTGAAGCGTTGCGTCGCGGGTCTGTCGGTGATCTGGATGACGGGCGTACTCGCGGCACAGATTCGGGGTGCCAGTACGTCACTGACGCTTGCCGGTATTCCCCGACACCTGGCGATGCCGATCGTCATGGTGGCGATCGGCATCGCCGCGCATCTGCGTCTCGGGCTTGCCTCGAAAGTATTTTCGATATGCCTGTTCGCGAGCAGCATCGTGCTCGTTTGTGCCGTCGTCAGTCTTGGCGGCACGGAAGTCTATCTGCATGCAGTTCCCCGCTTCGTCAGCGATGTTCAAATCGTCAGCGGACCCGAGTTCGTGACGATGGCCATCGCGATCGTCTTTCTCGTCGTCACGGGCGCCGACTACCAGCAGTTCGTGATCTCCGCGAAACGGCGCAGTGACGCCGTGGCCGGCTGCGCGCTTGCCGCGTTCGTCTTGATCGTCGTCGGTGCGTTACCGGCGGCGGCCGTGATCGCTGCACGCGATGCGGGCGTGTTGACGCATCAGACTGCCGCACGGGAGGCGATTCCTTTCGTGCTGTCGCACGTATCGGGCAAAGCCGGCCATGGAGCCGGCGCGGCGATGTTGGTCGCGCTGCTGGCGGCGGCGCTCGGTTCCGGTGCCGCTGTCGTGCGGGCCATGACGGGCGCGGCGTTGGCATTCACTCGCGCTCCCGAGCGACAGGCGGGTGTGACGGCGACCCTTGCCATCGTCGCGCTGGGTGCGCTCGTCGCGGACCGTGGGCAAGGCATCGTTAGCACCATGATTGACCTCAATATCGTTTACATCGCGAGCATCGTGCCTCTGTTCGGCCTGTTGCTCCTGCGAATCGACGTGCCGGCCGCCGTTGCGCAGCGTGCGACGCTCGCCGGTTCCCTGACCTCGGGCGCGCTTTACCTGACCAAATGGTCGGACCTCGTTGAGGGGCAAGTCGAGCTCGCATTTCTCGCGATAGGCGTACTCGCGTCGGTTGCCGTACTCATCGCGCACTGGTGCAGGGTTCCGCGCACGACCTAGGTGGTTTCGTTGTCGCCCGGTCTGCTATGCCGATTCGCGCGGCACAGCGCTTGCGATGGGCGGCGAAGCGGGCGGCTGCGGTGTGCTCGCGAGCGCGGTGCGCGCGAAGGCGACGACACGCTCCGTGAGCTGCCGGGCGAGCGTCGGCTCCTGATCCCAGTGATGCCAGTAGAGTGGGACGGACAGGCCGCGGTGGGGGGCGAGGTCTACTAGTTGTTCGTGGATGGGGTGCGACTGAATCTGGACGAGCGGGACGAGACCGTAGCCGCTTCCTTGCGCGATCGCACCCAGCAATGCGACGGGCGACGGAAAGTAATGGCGGACATACTGCTTCAGCTGCACGCCGAACAGCATGCCGAGGAAGTCGTCGTGCAGCGAGTCCTTGCGGTTGAACAGCACCGCCGGCGCAGTCGGGACCTCGTGTGGTGTCAAACCGTTCGGGAAATGCCGGCTGGCGAACGCTCGCGTGGCGACACAGCGATATTCCATCATGCCGAGCGGAGCTGCCTGGAAGCCCTGCGCCGGGGTCGGCTCCGTACACACACAGCCCGTGACTTCCCCGCGCAGCAGCATGGGCCGCGTGTGATCCTGGTCGTCCACGACGATTTCGAGCGCGATCGGCAGTTCGGCGAGAAGCGTGTTGGCACAGTCGGCGAACCAGGTGGCCAGCGAGTCGGCATTGATACCGACTGTTACGGGCGTGCGCTCCTGCACCGAAAGCCCCCCGCTCAGCCGCGCGTGAACGTCGTGCTCGAGCAGGCGCAGCGCCTTCACGTGACGCAGCATGACTTCTCCGGCAGGCGTCGGCAGGACCGGACGGTTGCGGATCAGCAGGACCGTGGACAGGGTCTCCTCGAGTGCCTTGATGCGCTGCGATACGGCGCCGCGGGTGAGATGAAGCGCACTGGCCGCCTGCTCGAAGCTCCGATGCTCTACAACGGCCGCAAAAGCCTCCAGTTGATTTCGATCGAACATCGCATGCCCCCGTTAGCGCCATTCACGTCTGGGAAAAATAATTGAATAATCGTGGAATGGATATATGAATTGATAATATCACTGGTCAGTCCCGTGCCGGCGTGACGCGTTCGGAGTAGGCGGGTATGCAACCGGGCTTATGTCAGGCTGATTAATCCCTGGTAATTGCGAATGCGGACAGTCGGTAAGGAGAGTGGCACCATGAAGCACGCACGCCTCGATTTCAGAAATCCGGAAAGCCGACGATCGATGCTCGGGGACGGTTCGGTGCTGACGAGCGACGGTCTCGGTTGGGACTCGATTTACTTCGAGCATCGGTGCGCGGACGCGTTCGAGACCACCGAACACGTCATCGACGATCACTATCTGATGGTGAAGCTCAATCCATTGTCGAAAGCCGAGCGATGGATCGGCGGGAAATTGCATCAGGAAACCCAGCGACGAGGCTCGACCGTCTACGTTCCGAACGGCTCCCCACATCGCGTGCGCTACACGAGCTCGTTGGGCAGTCTCAATCTGATGGCGTTGCGGCCGGCGTTCGTCGCGGACGTTGCCTATGAACTCGGGGTGACGGGTTTCGAGGCCTTCCCGCAGTTCGCCGAGACGGAGCAGCGCCTGATCCTCGAAGCATCGGAGATGCTCCAAGCCGAGATCATCGATGGCAATCCGCACGGCAGTCTGTTTGCCGATATCTACGCCCGCATGATCGCGGCTCACGTCGTCAGCCGTTTTCGCCGGCCCGAGACTGTGACGAGGCAAGCGTCGTCGGCGCTCGGGCAGACCAAACTGAAGCGGCTCGACGCCTATATCGACGCCAATTTGTCGAAACCGATAGGCCTGGCCGAACTGTCTGCGCAACTGGGGCTCAGCGAATACTATTTCTGCCGCAAGTTCAAGGAAGCGACAGGCATATCGCCCTATCAGTACGTGCTGAAAAAGCGCGTCGAGTTCGCGTGCACGTGCTTGAGCCGGGACGACATGTCGATTCAGGACATTGCATTTGCCAGCGGCTTTGGCGATCCGGTCCAGTTCTCGAAACAGTTCAGGCGCCTGCAGGGCATTCAGCCGAGTGTCTATCGCGCACGTCACGCCGCATCCGCACGCAGCATCGTCAGCGTCGGGTAATGCGAATCGCGATTGGAAAAATCTAACGCAGGAATCAACCAGCTGTGCAATTTTCGCCGTGGTAGCCGTATAGGCGACGAGTACGATGATTCGGTCCGGCACACGATTCAAACGTTTGTCGGTTGATGCTCCCGTTCCTCGTTCCAACGTCGATACCTATCATCCATGGATACAGCGCAAACGATCAAATCAGTGCTCGGCAAGCATGAGGTTAAGACTCCTGAAGATTTTCGCAATATGCCGGACGAGTATCGGCAACTGGCAACGCACTTGATGCTGGTTCATACGGAAGGTGAACTGACAGGGGCCGACGACTACACGCAAGTTTTCTACAACCTCGCGCCGAACGCATTCGAGAAGTTCGTCTGCTGTGAGCGCGCCTCGGAGGAGGTTCAGCACTATCAGCTCAGCGCTGCCGTACTGAGCGATATCGGTGTCGATACGAACGGCATGCTCGAACAGCATTTCCAGGCGCGTCCGTACTATGCGAACGAGCTGGTGCGCGGTGTCAGGACCTGGATGGAGCGCGGCATTTTCTCGTTTCTGGGCGAGGCCGTCGTGCTCGAACACCTGCTCGAGTTCCAGGATTGCAGCTATCAGCCGTTCAGCGAGATCTTCGTCAAGCAGATCATCAAGGACGAACACGTCCATGTCGCGCACGGCTACCGCATCGTGCGCGACGCATGTGCGACCGATGCGGGGCGCAACGAAGCGCAGGCCGCTGTCGATCGCCTGTGGCCGCACGTGCTGGCGCTGTTCGGCCGTGATGAATCGCGCCGCTCGCGGCTCTATGTGAAGTGGGGGCTGCGCAAGACGATGAACGGAGAATTGCGGAAAAGCTTCGTTCGCAAGACGGTGCCGCGGCTTCAGTCGCTCGGGCTGGTCGTGCCGGAAATGCAGGCGGTGCCTGCCGATATCACGAACTCGATCAACTGACACTGACATGAACGAATCAAGAAGCGTTCACGCAGAGCGCAAGGCCGTCATCGCCGAACGCCTGCCCGCCTTGCTCGGCTCGGATGCAGACCTTTCGCGCCGGTTTGCCGACGTGCGCGGATTCTCGGCGCTCGTGCGCGCATGCGAATATCACCTGACCAACGCCTGCAATATTCGGTGCGAGGGCTGCTGGTTTTTCGAATTCGGTCATGACAAGGTGTCGAAGGAGAGCAAGGACATCGAGTCGTGGCGAGCGTTCGCGAAGAATCAACGCAAGCGGCGTATCAATTGCGCGTTGCTGATCGGCGGCGAGCCGACGCTGTTCCCTGAACGCGTCGAGGCGTTTGTTGACGCGATGCGCTTCGTATCGATTTCAACAAATGGTCTGGAGCCGTTTCCGAATACGGATCCGTTTCGCAACGTGACGGTTTTCATTTCATTGTTCGGCGGCGGACCGCTCGACGATGCGTTGCGCGCGATCAAGCCAGGCGGACGGAGGTTCGCCGGGCTGTTCGATACGGCGCTGAAGAATTACCGCGACGATCCGCGCGCGACGTTCGTGTTCGCGGTGACCGAGGACGGCCTCGCGCACATCGAGCCGACGGTGGAACGCATCCGTGCCAACGGCAATTTCGTGAGCTTCAATTTCTACAGCAAATACAACACCGGTCACCCGCTACGCATGGAGAACGAGCGACGCTTGCTTGCCGAGATGCTTCGCGTGAAAAGCATGTACCCGGACACGGTTCTCAACCATCCGGCGCATATCGAGGCGATGGTCACCGGGCGCGCATGGTGCGGTGAGTTCGGCTATGAGACCTGTCCGAGCATCAGCCAGGATCATCCTGACAATGTCGAGCGCATGCAGAACGGCAATCCGACGCTGCCGTTCTTCAATACCTGGAAAGCGGACCTGCAGACGCTCGAGCGATGCTGCACGTCCGGCCACTGCGGGGACTGCCGGGACAGCCAGGCCGTTTATAGCTGGCTTATGGTGAGCCTTGCCCGATCGCTCGACAGTGTCGATACGTTGCGTACGTGGGTGGAGGTGGCCGAGAGCTATTGGCGTCAGTTCATCTGGTCGCCCTATCGGCAGACCTCGACTTCCGCCGCGACGCAGGCCGCTGTCGCGCCTGTTGCCGAAGGGGTGCCCGCGTGAACGCTGTTGCCGAATCGCGTAGCGTGCTGGCTATTCCGTTGACGCTCGATGAGCGTCGCATATGGCGCGATCGATTGTCGAAGATGGCGATCCTTGAGCATCTGGGCGCGGAGCTTGATCTCGACGACGAACACGCAGTGCGTCTCGCGCTCGTGCGCCGCACGCGCGCCCACGATGGCGGGCTCGGCACCGCGGCGCTGAACGGCGCGATGATCGCAGGAATGATCGATTGTGCGATGTCGGTCGCGGGCATCCTGCATTTCCGCGGAAGGACATGCGGAACGATGCACTTGTCGATCCAGTTCATGAAAGCCGTGCGCGATCCACGCCCGGTGATCGAGTGCCGCGCGGTCCGTCGCACGCCGTCGCTCGTCTTTGTCGAGGCCTGTCTTGTCGGCCGCCATGGTCGTTACGATGTGCTGGCGACTGGAATCGTCGGCGCCGCGCAGAACGCGCTTAGCGACGGCGGTGAATCGACGAACTGGCTCGCGCCGGTCGGCATGGTGCCGGACTGCGCGATGGGCGCCGCGGAGCAAGCATGATGCTGCATACGATGATGAATGTTCCGCTGACGATCGGCGGTATCCTCGAGCATGCGCGCCGCGTGCACACGAATGTGGAGATCGTGTCGCGCATGCCTGACCGCGGATGGCACCGATATACCGTGGGCGTGTTTGCCGAGCGCGTCGGGCGGCTCGCGTCGATGCTGTGCGGTCGCGGATTGCGGGTCGGCGATCGCGTCGCGACCCTGATGTGGAATCACTATGCGCATCTTGAATCCTATTTCGCGATTCCGGCCGCGGGCGGCGTCACACACACGCTCAACCCGCGCATGCCGGTCGACAACCTTGTGTTTGTCGCGAATCATGGCGGCGCGCGCCTTTTGATCGTCGACGAGATCCTGCTACCGGTTTACGAATCCATTCGTGCGCGGACGCATTTCGAGCAAGTGATCGTCGTGCCGTTCGGCACACGCGTGCCGACGGATGAGCGGCCCGGTGCGTGGCTGGACTATGAAGCACTGATCGAGGCCGGCCGGCCGGAATTTCGCGGCGTGACCGCCGACGAGAATCGGCCGGTGAGCATTTGCTATACGTCCGGTACGTCCGGGCAGCCGAAAGGTGTCGTGTACAGCCATCGGGCGCTGGTGCTGCATGCGTTCTGCATCGCATTGCCAGACGTGTTCAACCTGTCGATGCGGCAGACGCTTGCGCCCGTCGTTCCGATGTTTCACGTCAACGGCTGGTGCCTGCCGTTTGCCGCGCTCCTGACGGGAGCCAGGCTGGTGTTGCCCGGGCCTCGGCTCGATGCCGAGAGCCTTTTCGAATTGCTGGCCGCCGAGCAGGTCACGCTGTCGGCTGGCGTGCCGTCGCTATGGCATGGATTGATCGAGCGGCTGCAAGGCGACGATCGCGCGCGGGCGCGCCTTGCGCCGGACCTGCGTCTCGTCGTGGCGGGGGCCGCGTGTCCGGCGGCGATGTTGGCGGCGCTCGATCGTTTGAATATCGCGGCGACACATGCGTGGGGGATGACCGAGATCTCCCCGGTGGGGGCGTTCGGCACACTCAAGCCGCGTCTTTCCGAAGGCGCGAGCGAGCAGGTGTTCTCGCGTCGGCTCAAGCAGGGGATGCCGCTGCCATTTGTTGATGCGCGCATCATGACGGCCGATGGCGAGGCCGCCTGGGACGGCAGCACAGTCGGCGAGTTGCAGGTTCGGGGCCCGTGGGTGGCCGCGCGCTATCACGATCTGCCGGCGAGCGAATCGTGGACCGAGGATGGCTGGCTTTGCACTGGCGATGCGGCTCATATCGACAACGAAGGCTATGTTCAGATCGTCGATCGCATGAAGGATCTCATCAAGTCCGGCGGAGAATGGATCAGCTCGATCGAACTCGAAAACGCGTTGATGGGACACCCGGCGGTGAAGGAGGCTGCGGTCGTCGCACGCGCGCATCCGAAATGGCAGGAGCGGCCGGTCGCATACGTCACCTTGCGGGACGGCGCAAGCGCGACTGAGCAGGTGCTGTTCGATCACCTCGCCGTACGCTTTACCCGTTGGTGGCTGCCGGATGCGATCGAGTTCATCGACGAGATTCCCAAGACCCCGACCGGCAAGTTCCAGAAGATGACGCTGCGCGAGCATGATGCGGTACGGCACGCAACCGTGCGGAGCGGATCATCGATGGTGACAATAAACAACGGCAGTAGCAGTTTTTGACTAGGAAGTGCATTCCTGTATCGATTAATGTTTTTCTCCGTCATCAATACAGATCAGTGTTGATGTTGGCAAAGCAATATCGAGGCGCAAGCATTGGCGACTGGTTGAAAGCCGTTGTTGGAATCAACACGAACCTGAGGGCGATATCATGGACACTGGCACACACTTTCCCGTGAATGACAAGATGTTGGTGTTTCCGGTGGACAGGGCCGCCATGCTGGATTACTCCCAGTTGGAAACGCCGACGAAGGTTGCCGTATCGCCCGGCGGCATGCAGCAATTCGACTCGGATTCCACACACTTTGTCATTGTCCAGTCTGGTGAGCTCGATGTGTCACACAAGGGCAATATCTATCAACTGCGAAGCGGCCAGTTTGGCTGTTTTCCCGGCGGTGTGTCGCTGGCAGGCAACGCCCAGGCAATCCTTGTCACGAGCCTCGGCTATGAAGGTTCAACGCTGGTAGGTGGTCCCGTTGAAGCGCTCGGCCGGCTGAGATATATCGACGGATGTACAAGCAGTGTGCTGCTCGCTCCGCCGGTGCGCGGCGAGCCCTGCCTCAATTTTCTGCATTTGCCGCGCAATACGTCGCAAACGATGCACACCCATCCGACCATACGGGTGGGCCTCATTTTGTCCGGCGACGGGCGCTGTGACACCCATCACGGGTTGATGGAGTTTCGTGCAGGTACGGCTTTTGTGATCCCGCCCGGCGTCGCGCACAGCTTCCAGAGCCAGGACGAGAGCATGCGTATCGTGATCTATCACCCGGACTCGGACTCCGGGCCCACGCACACGGATCACACCATGCTCAATAGAACATACGTCGACGGCGCGACAGCAAAGACGATGACCGATATTCATACACGACTCGAGGTTCAATCATGACTGGGAAGATTTTTGAACGCGGCACGTCGCAACGCCAGAAGTGGAGTCCGCAGCTCTATGAAAACAACGCTCGCTTCGTCGGCGATCTCGCTGGCCGGGCGATCGACTTGTTGAATCCGCTTCCGGGCGAACGCATTCTCGATATCGGCTGTGGAGACGGATATCTGACCGAAAAGATTGCCGCGACGGGCGCACGGCTGACGGGGGTCGACTACAGCCCGGAACTGGTAGCGGCCGCGAAGGCGCGCGGTCTTGACGTATACATCGGTAACGGCGAAGAACTGGACTTTATCGAGCAATTCGATGGCGCATTCAGCAATGCCGCGATGCACTGGATGCGTCGTGCCGATGCCGTCGTGCGCGGCGTGGCGAGAGCGCTGGTACCCGGAGGGCGTTTCGTCGGCGAATTTGCTGGCGCGAGGAACGCGTACTACATCCGACAGGCCGTGCATGAAGCGTTGACGGCGCGAGGCTATGATTCGGAAGAGATCGATCCTTGGTATCTACCCGAAGAACAGGAGTACCGGGAGGTGCTCGAAGCGGGCGGGCTCGTCGTCTCGCATATCGAACTGTTTGATCGGCCGGTGGTGATCAACTACCCGGTGCGCGACTGGATCAAAACATTCGGTAGTCCATATCTCACCGTATTGGCTGAAGACGAGCGCGAGCTCATGCTTGACGACGTGACCCGCCAACTGGCGCCGCGTTTGCTGGGCAACGACGGGCGTTGGACGATCGATTACACGCGTCTGCGTTTTCGCGCAGAGAAGCCCTAAAACGTCTCGGCGCCACCTGTGCACGAAGTCATCGGCGTGTACCGGTTTCATTAGGCTGATCCTAGAGTGAATAGCATGTTTGAAAGTGGTACGAGAGAGTCGATGCGCGGTTTGCCGGGTATCGCGCAACCTGTCCTGACCTGGATGACGGGCAAACCCCTCGATGCGGCCGAGCGGCCGTTTGGTGTCCCTCGGACTCTGGACGTCGTCGTGACTTTCGCATCGAGCATGGCCATTTTGGGGGCCCTCGTCGAGCTTGCCCATCGTGACACCTTGGGAGCATGGGCCATTATCGTCGTGTTTTGGCTTGTTCTGGTTGGATTGCTCCGGAAGATGCAAGTCACCCATCTACATCACGCGATCCATAATCGGCTGTTCGAGCGCCCGTCGCTGAACAAGCTCTATGCACGGGTGATACCGTCATTGATCTTCGTACAGAACGGGGTGGAGTATCGTAGGGAGCACCTCGAACATCACAATTCGGATATTTTTACGACCGAACGCGATGCCGATGCCGCCTTTCTGGCAAAGCTCGGCTTCATCCCCGGGCGGGAAAGAGGCGAGCTTTGGGTAAATCTCTGGATGACGGTAGCGAGCCCGGTGTTCCACATCATGTTTGCGCGTGCACGCCTCGAATCGGTGTTTCTGCGCAACAGGCTGGCTGAGACGCTTGTAGCATTGGCAATGCTGGCAGGCCATGCCGTGCTGATCGTATTGGCGGGATGGAAAGCCTATATCATCGCTGTGCTCGTACCCATGTTTTTCATCTATCATGTCAGCGCCCTGCTGCAGTTCCTGACTGAACACGCTTGGAACATCGCGGGAGAGTCGGTCGCTGACTGGCATGAATACGCAAGCCGGTGCTGGGGTCGATTTTGTGGAGAGCGGTTTCCGTTACTCGCATCCGGGAGCAATTACAGTCGGTTCGTTCACGTCCTTCGCGTGGCCGGATGGGTGGCAAGGATGCTAGTGTTTCATCTGCCGGTGCGGGTCGCTTGCTTGGTCGCGGATCTCCCCGCACATGATTGGCATCATCTGGCACATATGGCGGGCCAGAACTCGCGAGACTGGTCATATAGTCTGTACCTGCGACAGGCGGCGATCGACAGCGGAGATAGAGCCGGCTTTGCGCTGCGCGAACTATGGGGCATGCACGGGATGATCGAACATCAGTTTTCGTGGCTCGAAAGCATTACCTGTACGTATTCGATCCCGAATGTGCGCGGACTTGATAACGCGGAGAACGCTGCGATTAACTCAGGAGAGCTAAAATAAAGTATCTCGATAACTCCAGCAAAACGGTGCTGGTCGTCAATACGGAGTTTCCGGCGCCCACCATACTCAATGCCGTCGCTCATACCGTGCTTGGTCTGACGGGAGCGAATGGTGCTGCATTCTGGAATCTGCTGCCTTATCCAAGCCCGGCATTTGGCGTAGAAAGTCGTATTAGCGAGTTTCCCGTCATAGTGCTTCGCTCGAAGCGCTCGAGCCAGCTGGAAAAGCTGGTGGTGCAGCTGAAGCAAGCGGATGTCGCACACAATGCCTTTATTGACTCGATGCTTGGCGCGAGCGCGTCCGAGCAGCAATCGGCGACATGGACGGCCTCACCGGGGGAGAACCGCATTGTGTGTGTCGGCCTCTTTGGCCCAGAGGAAACGATTCGTCCGTTGATCAAATCGTTTTCGCTTTACAAGACATCGGATGCGCTGGTGCACGATGCGTCATCCGTCGAGATTGGACAATGACACGATGACAAGCAGGCGAAAATTGATCGTGCGCCTCACGACGCCGGTCGGGATGGGCTACATTCCAACCGGTTTTGCGTTCGGCGTACTTGCGTGTCAAGCGGGACTTGCGCCCGTGCTCGTGATTGCAATGAGCGTGTTCATCTTCGCCGGCGCGCTGCAATTCGCTGCGGTTCCGATGCTTACCGCCGCAAGCGGATTGAGCACGGTTGCCCTTAGCACGCTGCTGATCAATTTGAGGCACATACTCTACGCCATTCCACTGCTGGATCATCTCCCGAAGTCGCTTGCCGGTCGGTTCTATGTCATCGCGGCGCTCACCGATGAAAATTATTCCGTGCTGTCGACCGTACCCGAGGCGGAACGACGGTCCTTGTCGACGGCGATTAGTTTGGTCAATCATGGCTACTGGATCGGCGGCACGGTGCTGGGTGTGCTACTCGGCAATCACGTTTCACGGTGGATTCCCAACCTGGATTTTGCGCTGCCGGCGCTCTTCGCCATTCTCGCCATCGAGCAGTACCTGGCTCGACGCAGCTGGGTACCGGCAGCCATCGGTGTTGGAGCGTACTTTGTCGCGAAGGTGATGTTCCCGAACTACGCATTGATTGTTTCATTGGGAATCGGCTTGGTCCTGTTGTTGATGCGAGCGATTGCATTCCCGCTGGCGATGGACGGCAACCGGGGGCTGAAATAATGATTGGAACGAGTGAAAACTGGATGGCGGTTGGCATCATGAGCGTGCTGACCATCGCACTGCGGGCGCTGCCGCTCTTGTTGCACCGTTCAGTGCTTCGCAGCTCATGGATGACAACGCTGAATCGAGAGCTTCCGCTGTGCGTGATGATAATTCTCGTCACGCATTCCCTCGCGGGAAGCCATTCGACGGCACCGCTCGGCGCAGAAGTCATTGCGCTTGCAGCCGTAGCCCTCAGCTACCTCCGCTGGCGCAACGCCTTGCTCAGTGTCATAACGGGATTGGGTGTGCTGGCTCTGCTCACGCGGGTCATTCTTTGAGGGATGCAGAGTATTGATCAAGCCGGATCATTGCGTCCGTGCTGGGCGACGCCAACGCTTGGTATGCATCAATCGATATCATCTGGTTCGCGCGAGGGGGATTCGGTTGCGCGCATCTGCTCGAGCACCTGCCCGACGAGATCGCGACGCCGAAGACGATCATCGGTTTTTCCGACGCGACGTCGCTGTTCTGTGCGCTCGCCGACCGGCCCGGTGTGCGCTTGTTGCATGGTCCGACATTCCACAGCCTGGCGACCAAGGTCGACGACGCGACGCGTGCCGACATGCGCGCCGTGCTGACCGGTGGCAAACGCGCACCGCTGAGCCTGCGGCATGTGTCCGGCGCCCCTGATGCGGTGCGGGGACGTCTGTGCGGCGGCAACGTGACGGTGCTCGCGAGCGTCGCGGGTACACGCTGGTCGCTTCGCTCACGCGATGCGATCGTACTGCTGGAAGACGTGACGGAATTCGGCTACCGGCTCGACCGCAGCCTGACGCAACTGCGTCTGAGCGGCGCGTTCGACGGGGCCCGCGCGTTCGTGCTCGGGCAGTTCACGCGCTGCCCGATCCCGGATGGCGCGGATTTCACGCTCGAGCAGATGCTTGTCGACGTGCTGCGCGGCTTCGGCCTGCCGATCGGACATGAACACCGCAACATCACCTGGCAATACGGCAACCAGGCTGCCATCGAGGACAGCGCGATCCGGTTCGTCGCGTAGCGTCGAGTCCAGAAGGACAGGAACGCGTGTCCACAGCCTCAATACGTTGTCTTTGAATTGATGATGAAAACGCCTTGAAATAGTCTGCTTTCGCCGCCGCAATTTCTGGAATTCTACGTCCGCCCCTTACCCCTCGCCGTGCCCCTCCCTTCTCCGGAATCCCGCCAGACGAACGCAACCAGATCCACTTCGACCGCAGCGTATCGAGGCAGCCGAAATGCACTGAGTGACGTTCTTGCGTGCACGCCCGCTTCGCCGAACACGGAATGCACCACCTCCGACGCGCCATCGGCGACGGCACTGTGTTCTTCGAATTCAGGATCGCTTTGCATATAGACGCCGAGGCGCGGAACGGCCCGGACCCGCTCGAGGGTGCCGAGCGACCGTTGTAACAGCGCGATGCAGCGAGCGGCACAGATCATCGCGCCGCGCCGACCGCTGCCCACCGACACGTCCGATCCGATCAAACCGCGAACGGCGATTTCGCCGTTGAGCTTCGGAATTTGTCCACTGACGAAGATCTGGTTGTCACAGCGCACGAGCGGCGCGTACCGCCCGGCCGCACCAAAATCCTCGTCCACGGCGAGTCCCAGCGCATCGGCAATGCCGCGGAATATCGCGTCCCGGTTCATGTCGATCGTCTCCGTTTCGTCGTCCGGCATCGCGGTATTCATTGATACACCGGCGGAGACTCGCGGGACGTGTCCGTCGAATGCGCGATCGCGTGGCCGCCATACGCAACAGCCGCCGCGTCCCAGCCGACGTCGATGTGCGACGCCATGACCTGCAGGTCGCGCCAGTGACGTTGTGCAGGATGGGCGTCGAATGCCACGGCGGTGCCCATGCTGCCGATCAGTCGCCGGATCGCGTCGACGCAAAGCTGTGCGATGAACGCGCGATCACGCCTGATGCGGACCGTCTCGGCAGGCGACACCGCGCGTCGCGCGATGCCGGCCGTGTGCAAGGTGCGGACCAGCGCGTCGTAGAGACGACCGGCGCAGGCGAGCTCCGCGTCGCTTTTCGCGATGTGCCCGCAAAGCACCGCGTCGCCGCTTCTACCGCGGTTGCGGAGCGTATCGATGCAGTGCCGGTATGCGCCCTGTGCGCAGCCCAGAATCGGTCCGATGATCCACGTCGTGCTGTACGGGATGAGCGGCACGTCGTACAGATACGCGTCGGGATGCAGGTCGGCGCCGACGGGATGCGGGCCAAAATAGTTCGAACGAGCGAACACCCACTCGTCCGACACGTACAGCTTGTCGAATGCAATATCCCTGGAGCCTGTCGCGCGCATGCCGGACACGTGCCACGTGTCGAGCACACGGACGTCTTCGCGTCGAACCACGACCTTGAAGATCTCCTGGGCCTCCGGTGCGTCCGTCCCGCCGAGTCGTGCCGAGACGATTACCCAGGTTGCGTGATCGATGCCCGAGCTGTAGCGCCAGATGCCGTTCAACCGGAATCCGCTGCCGTCCCTGACGAACGTGCCGTTCTGAACCGTGGCCGTCGCGAATAGCTGTCGCGGCCCGTTCGCGAAGATGATGTCCTGACAGGCGGCGGGCAGGCGCGCCGCAGTCGTCACATGTCCGCCGACGACACTCAACATCCAGGCCGTGGACGCGCATGCGGTGGCCGCGAGCCGGGCAGCTTCGACGAGTGTCGGGAAGTCCTGCTGCAATCCGCCGTAGCGGCGCGGCGTCAGCAGGTGGAGGAGCCCGGTATCGTGCAGTTCGGCCATGGTCTCGGGCGACAGGCGCGCGAGCTGATCGGCCGCCTGTGCGCGAGCCTGCCAGTGCGGGAGCAGTTGTTCGATGCGTCGTCCGATCTGCGTGCGCTCGAGTTCGAGCCCGTCCACGCATGACCGGATCGTATCCATTGCCGGCAAGTCATCATGCAGCTGCATCACGTCGCGTCTCCTCGCGGCCCGGCTACTCTGCGCGGTACGGGGTGCTCGAAGCAGAACACGGGCTCGATGCAGGGTTCGCCGAGCAGCGAGACGAATGCCTCGATCGATCGTGCGTTGTTGGAGGCGACGAACTCGTGAAAATTCGTCCCGTTCCAGAGCAGATAGACATGTTCGAATTGCTCGTGAATCGACGCGACGAGCGTATCGAACGTCACCTGCCCGTTTTGCATCTGCGACAGCATCTGGTTGCGCTTCCAGTCGATTTCCTCCCGGCTGAAGTAATGGCGCTTGTGCAGTTCGTCCTTGACGCGTTCGCGCTTGTCATACTCGTCGAGCGAATCGCAGTTGAGCTTCTCGAGGAAGAAGATCAATCCGTTCGGTTTGAGCAGGCGCGCGACGTGACGAATCTGGTCCGCGCGATCCACGCCATAGAACTGAAATGCGGCAGTCTCGTAGATGTAGTCGAACGTGCCGGAGAAGCGGTCGAGGCGCGCATGTTCGCGGAACAGCCGAGGGGTGACGTGGGCGAATGCCTGCGGGTGGAACGCCGAGAAGTCGTGATTGGCGAACCGGTTGAACGTCGTTTCGTTGGCCGGATTGGGCGAGTTCGTGAACGTGCGGATCAGGCCGTTCGATCGTTTTGCCAGCGTTCTGCCGTTGGTGCCGTCGAAGGCATCGACCTCGTAAAACTCGAAGTGCTGATCCGCGTGCTGCCTGCGACGTTCGGAATACCGCGTGAGCGCGACGCCGACGCGCGACATTTCCTCCAGTATGGCTGGCACGCTGGCAAGGAAATGCGTGAACAGCGGCCCGGCTTCGGCGACCATCAGGTCGTGATAGGCAAGCACGTCCGGATCGCGCAGCAAATGGCGGATGCGGCTCGCGACCG
This sequence comes from Burkholderia sp. CpTa8-5, assembly GCF_017815045.1. Lineage (NCBI taxonomy): Bacteria > Pseudomonadati > Pseudomonadota > Betaproteobacteria > Burkholderiales > Burkholderiaceae > Burkholderia > Burkholderia sp. CpTa8-5. Next base: position 139,130 of record NZ_JAGIQD010000008.1, on the reverse strand, counting down.
ATTGCTTCGGCACCTGCGTCGCGCCCGTCGCCAGGCTGTGAAAATAACTTGCCATCCGGATCATCGGCGCGCTTTCCAGGTACTGCTCCGCGCCGTCCTCGATTCCGCTTGACGTCATGGTTGACCTCCTTGCATGTGGTATCAGTTCAAACCCTGGGCGGACGCCTTGCCGCCGAACGTTCTTGGCAGCGCTCGCAGAAAGTCGATGCTTGCCGGAACCGCGGCGGAATCCAGATGGCGGCGACAATGATCGAGCAGTTCGATTGCATTGGCCGCAGATGTCGCAGCGGGAACGACATAGGCTTTGGGGACGTGTGCGCCGTCGGATCGGGAAACCGGTACGACGAGCGCCTCCGCAACGGATTCGTGGTCGAGCAATACCCGCTCGACGGCGCGCGGATTCACCGGCACGCCGTCTCGATCGAACAGGTCGCCTTTCCTGCATTGGAAGAACAGGAATCCGTCCTCGTCCATCGCGAACAGATCACCGGTCATGAACACGCGCGATTCACCGAAACATCCGGTGCGAATGACGCGGGCGGTATCGCATTCGCGCCGCCAGTATTTCTCCATCAGCAGATCGCCGGCGACCGCCAGTTCACCGACCTGCCAGGGCTGGACCACGAGCGCATCGTCGTTGCCGACGAGGTAGGTCCTGATGCCCGGAATGGCTTTGCCGACTGAGCCGATACGTCTATCGAGTTCGGCGGGCGGCAGGTAGGCGATGCGTTTGCACTCGGTCGAACCGTAGTTGCAGTAGATCAGGACAGCCGGTAGCGCACGCCTGAGCAGGCGAATGTACTTGCCGGGCAACGCCTGTCCACTGGTCGAGACATACCGCAGCGATTGCAGTCTCGAGGCAGGCAGGTCGCCCGATTCGCACAGACGGAAAAGCGCCGGCGGAAAGACGTGCAGGCCGGTTGCGCCGTGTCGCTCAATGATGTCGACGATGGCGGCGCCCGACGCGGGCAACGCCGTCTCGACCACGGCACGGCCCCCGAACAGCAGCGGCATGACCGTGTTGTAAAAGCCGTAGTCCGAGCTCAAGCCCGGGGAGAAACTGAGCACGATGTCGCGTTCGCTATTGGCGAGATAGCCGGAGACGGAGCGGAATGCGGCAATCATGTTCCGGTGCGTGACGAGCACGCCCTTTGAATCGCCGGTCGAGCCGGATGTGTAGAAGATCGTTGCGGCGTCATCCACGGAGGGATTGACCGCTTCGGATGCGCCGTCGGTCGCGAAGCAGACGACATAGTCCGACAGGTCGCCGCGGGTCGCGTCGATTGTGACTGCGCGATGACGGGACGCGATGCGCGGCGAGGTCGATCGCGATGCCACGAGCGCGCTGGCGCCGCAATCCGCGATCTGCTGCTCCAGTTCGGCGGTGTCGATCGTGTGCCTGATGCATGCCAGGATGCATCCCGCCTTCAGGATGCCGAATGCAGCCGCCACCGCATGCACGGACATCTCCGAATAGAGCGCGACGCGCGCGCCGGCGGGAATGCCGAGACGGTGAAGCGTATCGGCTATCGTCGACATCACGTCCAGCAATTCGCCGTAGGTGGCCGAACGTCCGTCGACCACCAGCGCGATTTTGTCTCGCCGGCTGCTCGCGCTGCGCTCGAAGTATGTCGGGAGTCGTTCGATCATGGCATCAGCCTTCATGCGAGGGCGCCGAGGCCGACGAGGGGCCGTGGTCTTTTCGAATGCGGGGCGCGAGCGAGACCAGCAACCCGAGGCAACCCATGCACACGGACAGCACCATGATCACCGTGTCGGGTCCGAAACGCGTGGAGAACACGCCTACCGCGACGCCCGCGAGCGGCTGTGTCATGTTGTTGAGGAGGATGACGACGCCCGTCGTCTTGCCGTAGTCACGCGCGGGGATGATCTTCTGCCGCGTGCTCCGGATGTACACGTTGAACATCTTGTCGAACCCGACGATCAGCAGGAAGCCGAAAACGTACCCCGCAATTCCCGGGCTGGCTGCCGCGATCACGCCGCCGACACAGATCGAACCGAAGCCGACGAGGCCGAGGATGCTCCGCGGGACATGCAACCTCGCCGTCATCAGCAGAATCGCGATCGTCACGCACGCGCCTGCCGTTTGCAGTCCTGCGTAATAGCGTCCGCTTTCGTGATGAAAGCCGGTGACCATCGCGGCGGATGTCGCGAGCGTGACGCCGATCACGAGGTTCTCCGCGGCAGCCAGCATGATGACGGACTTGAGGCCCGGGAGATGAACGACATGAGACAAGGCCGTCCTGATCGGCTTGAACCAGGTGCCGTGCGTGCCTTCCGGCATCGTGAATTCGAACGCGCTGGCCTTTTGCCAATAGGCGAGCGCGACGTCGGCCGTGACGAACAGCACGGCCGCGGCCGCCACGACGAATTCCCAGCGCCACCAGGACAGCAGGACCGCCGCGAGCATGGGGCCGAGTACCAGGCCAAGCTGGTCGGCCAATTGCGAATACGACAGCACTTTTTCGAAGCGATGGCTGCTGAATATCTGCGGCAGCATCACCTCGCGCGCAACGATGCCCTGACTCGTCAGCATGCCGCACAACGCGGACAGCGCGATCAGCCATCCGATGCCGCCGACGAGGTCGTAGGCGGCGACGCCCGCGACGCATACCGCCGCGCGGAGAATCTGACTGACGCGCATCAGCTTCGTGGGCGAATACCGGTCGCAAAGCGCGCCTAGAAACGGGAAGCACAGGTATCTCGGCAGTGTTTCGAGCGAAAACGCGATGCCCGACCAGGACACGCGTCCCGTCATCTGAAAGATGACCAGCGGCACGAGAAACAACAGAATCTGGTCGGCGAGGCGGGCAAGGAAAAGCGAATGGAAAAAGGCTTGATGCTGGGCGCGCACGAACGGTCACCTTTCTTTTGCGCGGAGCACGCGATGCATGCGCGCTCCTGCGGACGTTGCCGGGAGGGCTGCTACCCCGGGGCGTCCCGGAATGAGCGTATCGAGCCTTAGTAAGCGGATGCTTCTGCAGACGCCAGGTTATGCCGTTCGTGTCCCTTGAGCGGGGGATTGAAGACGCTGACAAGCACCAGATCCCCGTCTTTGCCGCCGCGCAGGTAATGCTGGTCGTGCTGATCGAGCACGTAGAGGGTGCCCGGGCGGATCGGAAAGACGTTCCCGTTCATGTCCTCGACCTCGCCTTCGCCCGCAATGCAATAACAGGCTTCGAGATGGTTGCGGTATTGCAGTAGCGATTCCGTACCCGCACGCACCACCGTATGGCACACGCCGTATCCCATGCCGTCCTTTTCCGTCAACAAGCGATGGCTTGTGCCGGATCCCCATTCGACAAGCAGTCCATCTTTTTCGACATCTCTCAGGTTCCTGACGAACATATTCGCACTCCTTTCTTTTATGTAAGAAATTATTGTCCTGCTCTCGGTGGAAGCGAAGCCACGAAAAAGCAAGCCAGTGCCCGTAACAGGATGGCCGGCTAAATCATGTAGTTTTTCAACATTAACCGCTGGCGGCGTAGCTGGTCAAGCGCGGAATATGACGGAATTTCTGGTGATTACGTAAATCTGTCTTGATGGTGTTGGGGGCTGCGCTGGAGAGGGGCGATGTAGTTTTTCTACATATCCGTGGGTTGCCTGACTTTCAAAGCTGTCTTGATGAGGGGTGTTTTCATAGTTTGGGAAGGGTTGAATGTTCTATCTTCGATGGATGTATTAAACCCGGCATTTTTGCGAGTCGCGTGATCCTCTAATTATCGAATTGATCGCTGATCACGACCCGGCTACAACTACCCGCCCTTCGCCGTCTCAATCCTTGCACTTATGCTGCGGCAGTACCCAAAGCATCCGCCCGACCGCCTCCGCCTGATTCCGCGAATGGGTCTTTTCATAGATCGCCCGCAATTGAGTACGCACCGTCGCCAGCGACACACCCGCGCTGGCCGCACACTCATCAGGCGTCTTGCCGTTGATCAATGCTTCAGCCACCGCAGCCTCGGCGCTCGACAAACCGAACGACTGCCGCAACTGTTGTGCGACGACGAGCGGCGCCGCGCCGCGTCGCCTGACCGTGACCAGCAGCGTCGCATCGCCGAACGTCGCATGGAGCGCCTGTCCGGACAGTGCCGCGATGCTGAGAAAAACTTCATGCGCGGCCACCAGCGTGCCCGAAAGCGCAAGGCTCTCGCTCTTGCGAGTCTTCGCGACACGTGTCAACGCCGCCTTGAGTGCATCGTTCTGCGGCGCGCTCGTCGCGCTCAGGTAGCCGTTCTCGAGCTTGAGGCAGGTGGTGGCGCGCAGCATCGACTCTGCCGCCCGGTTGACGAAGACGACATGCGCGTGCCTGTCCAGCGCAAAGACGGAGAGGCCCAGCTCCTCCATCAGTTCGGCGCCGAGCGTGGCGTCGCGATGCAGCACGCGCGCGTCTCGCCACAGGTTGATCGAGCGTTGCAGATGCCCGGCCATACCGGTCAGCGTCGCGCGTTCCTCCGGCGAATACGGCGCGCGGCCATGCGCTCGCAGTAGCCCGAGCAGAATGTTGTCGCTGCCGGGGCGCGCGAAGCGAATCCCCATCAGGTAGCGAAATCCCGACGGAATCTGAAAGTCCTGGAAGAACTCGCTGCGTTCGACGTCGCGGTCGGTGAGGTGATCCTGACAGCAAACGAATTCGCCGAGCGGTGCATTCTCGACGAAGCCGCGGCGTGGATCGAGCGCGCCGTAATACTGGTCGTAGCGGGCGATGATCTCGTCGAATTCCGCGCGCGGCGAATAGATCGAGAATTGCGGGGCATTGCGCGCGGCGTCCCAACTGAACATGTGAAAAACGTTTGCGCCGAGCGATTCGGATACCCGATGAAAAACTTCGAGAAAACCGTCCGGCTGCAGCGCGGCCTCATAGAGGTCCCCGATGAGTTGGTCCCGTTGCATGCTTCCCCCGTCGCTTCGCGATCTTCGTATGTGGTTTTTGTCTGACGATATTGCTTCGAATACCGAATTTTCAGGATTTTTTTCAGGCTAACACAGGTTGTTTGCGTTTCATGCGGTGTTATTTGCCGATTTTCATCCACGTGAATGATGATCGCCAAAATCGGCTTTGCGAGAATCCCTGCCGTCCAGCGTGCATGAGCGGTGCATATGACACGCATCAACCAGAAGGATGTCGGGGGAAACGCAATGAAACTCACGCCTGTCGTATCCGGTATTGCAGCGCTCGTCCTGTCGGCTTGCGGTGGTAGCGACAGTTCTTCGCCATCGCCCGGGCAGCCGGCGGCTCAGACGGTCAGCGGCGTCGCGGCGGCCGGCGCTGCGATGCAGGCCGCCACCGTGAAGCTGGTCGATGCGACCGGCAAGACGGTCGACTGCCCGGCCGATGCGTCAACCGGCGCGTTTCATTGCGCGGTGACCGGCTTGACCGCGCCTTTTGCGTTGTCCGCATACGGCAACGTCGCCGATTCGCAGGCCACGCTGATCGCGCTCAGCGCCACCGCGGGCACGCAGACGATCAACATCACGCCGATCACGAACGCGATCGCCGCCACGATCGTCGGCGGCGACCCGACGAAGCTGCTGGCCGACACCGGTTTGCTGCAAAGCAAGGTCACGGCCCAGGCCGTTGCCGGCACGGTGCAGGCGTATTCGACGGTGTTGGCCGACCTGCTCGCCGCCACTGGCAATACGGGCGTCGACCTGATTTCCGGCCCGTTGACCGCGGGTGCGCCGGGGCTCGACCGGTTGCTCGACCAAGTGAAGATCAACGTGCTGCCGGATGGCGGCGTCCAGATCAGCTCGGTGGCGGGCGCGTCCAGCGATACGCCGGTGCAGCTTCAGCTCGCGCCCGGCGTCGCGCCGCAGGCGAGCGACAAGGCCAGCCTGCCTGCTGCCGCGACGATCAATGGCGCGGTGGTGTCGAACCTGCCGAGCGCCAGCGATCTGGCGGCATTGCAGCGCGCGCTCAACCAGTGTTTCGCCGGGTCGACCGGCGCTGCGCGCACGGGCGGGAGCGTATCGGCGTGCGGCCAGATCTTCGTCGACGATGTCGCGTCCGGCGCGCTGAATGCAGGCGTGCCCGCCGCGTATCTGAACAACGGGTTGTCGGTCGACCAGGAGTTCGGTGCGCCGGCCAGCGGCACGCCGGGCATCGTGGCCGACGATGCGATGAACAACGCCAGCTTCAGCCTGCCGGAAGTCATCCGCGTCGTCGCGAGCGACACGATGTGGATCAAGCTCGCGTGGACCCGCAGCGACGGCATTCGCGACGGCATGCAGCAACACGTGCAGCTCGCGGTGCGGCCGGGCAGTCTCGCGAATGGCGATACCGGCTGGCGCGTGATCGGCAACCAGCGCGCGGTATTGAGCAAGGTCAACGCGAACGCGCAGAAGTGGGACTGGTTGAACCCGGCCAATCCGTCGACGGGGACCCACGCGTTCGTCGATTCGCTCAACCTGCAGGTGGGCGCCGTCGACGCGTCCGGTGTCGCGGTGGACTTCGCGATCGTCAACGGCCCCGGCTTGCGCAACGGCGTGTTTCTCCAGCCGTCGAGCGGCACCTGCGACACGCTGAACATCCGCGCGCAGATCGCCAGCGGGCAGACGCCGGCGCAGCTCGCCGCACTGGCGAAAAGTGCGCAGTGCCGCAACAACTTCCGCCTGGCCGGCGTCGCGCAGGACCCGGCGAACCAGGGCTTGTTCACGTGGCCCGGCGACGCACCGCGCAACAATACCGCGTGGGCGAAGCCGCAACTGAGCGCCGCCGAGCTGGCCGACATCAAGCCGTTCAGCGCCTATACGATCGACGTCTACCAGAACGGCAACACGTCGACGCCGGCCAGGCACTACACGGTGCGCTTGCGCACGCCGTCGCCGTCGCCCGATGCGCTGCGTCAGTACGCGTGGCACGACCTCGCGCAGTCCACGCGCGACAAGCTGACGCCGGGCTCTGCCGCCACGTTCGCGGGCGGCGCGACTTTCCCGCTGGCGTGGACGTCGAAAGCGGGGCTGCCGTTCGTCAAGCGCGGCAACGTGCAGATTCGCGCAACCGCGACCGGGCAGACAACGGCGACGTTCGTCAACGGTACCGCATCGGCGCCGCTCGTCCAGCCGGGTGCGGCGGTGACGCTCAACGTGCCGGGCGATCAGGGCGTCGCGTTCCCGTCGGTGGCCGGCTGGGGCGGCAACACGGACTTCTCGTTCGTGAGCCTGAGCTGGTCCGATCCGGGCGACACGGCTTTCACCGAGTCCTTCGAGTACGACCGGTAACGGGCAGCCGGGCCGATGCGTGCGGCGAACGCGCGGCCGGCGGGACGATTCGCGATCCCGTCGGCGCGTTTCCGCTCGCCGGCCTTGGCGTGATGGCGGAGCCCGTCCGTGCGCCCACACGGCATGGACGGGTATCGGGATGTCGGCGGACGAGCCGCTGCGGCGCATGCCCCGGCGACGATGCGCGCTACCAGGCCGCCGCCACCCGCGCCTTCAAACACTTGAACCCCAGCCTCACGGCGCCGACGCCGCCCGCGACCGGAATCCGCGGCAACAGAAACGGATCGTCGTTCGCACCGGCACATCCGCGCCGGGTCGTCGTCGCATTGCCGTAACCGGCAGCGATGACCTGATCGCGCACGCGCGCATCCAGATCACCATACGGATAGCAGAACGATTCGACGCATTGGCCGCTCAGCCTTTCGAGTTTCCGCTTCGATTCGGTAAGCTGAAAGTCCGAGACAGGCGACGGCACATACGACAGCGCGACGTGATCGAGCGTATGCGAGCCGATTTCATGACCGTGATCGCGCCACGCGAGCATGTCCGCGCACGTCATCAGCGGCGAGCGCGCAGTCGGCGCGCCCGCGTCCCAGTCGTTCGCGCCGCCGAACCGGCCGGCGACGAAGTAGCACGTCGCGGTGAACCCGAGCGCGTCGAGCACGGGCATTGCATGCGTGAGCACATTGAGAAAGCCGTCGTCGAACGAAATGCCGAAGACCTTGCCCTGCCGCTCCCCGCGCAGGTACGGCTGCAGCTCGCGCACGCTCAGGCCGCGATAGCCGAGCCGCCTGAACAGCGTCATCTGGCGGCGGAACGCGTCGGGCGCGACGCTCAGGCCGCGCAACCGGTCGGTCGGCGGCGGCAGCGGGCGGATCTGGTGATACATCAGGATCGGATAGCGTGAGGTGCGCGCAAGCATGGGTGGGTCGCAGGAAAGTGGGATTACGCGGCCTTGCGGAAAATCCGCAGGGTCTTGAAGTCGCACTCGTGCGTGCGCAGGTCCCAGTACTTCTTCCAGATATTCATGGCCATTTCGTGGTTCTCAACGAGGTCCCCCAGCGCGACGGGTTGCGTCGAACCGATTTCTGATAGACGGAGAGGGTCGCGTCGATGAACGCGTCGAACGAGAATTCGCGCCGGCCTTTCAGCCGCGCGCTGCGCCCCATCGCCCGGATGCAGCCGGGCGCCTGCACGATCGCGCGCAGGATCGCTTCGATCGCCGCGGGCTCGCGCGGCGGGACAACCCAGCCGTCCACGCCCGGTTCGACGTTTTCGGGCAGCCCGCCCACCCGCGTCACGATCGCGGGGCAGCCGAGCGACATCGCTTCGCGGCACGCATACGACAGGCTCTCGTGGTACGACAGCACGAACGACACGTCGATGATCGAGAACGGCGCGCGCACATCGTCGAGCCGCCCGGTGAACGCGGTGCGCGACGCCATGCCGTGCCGCGCGAGCTGCTCGCGCTGCTCGCGGGACGGCTCCGCGCCGACCAGCAGCACGCGAAACCGCTCGCGCTCGGCTTCGGGCAGGCGGCCGAGCGCCGCGATCAGGTCCATCCAGCCTTTTTCGGGCGCGGTGCCGGCGCTGCTGCCCAGCACGATCGCGTCCGCGCCGGATGCCCCGAACCGCGCGATCTTGCGGCGGCGGATCTCGTCGGCCGCCAGTCGTTCGGCAGCCGGCCGGCGCACGCCGTGCTTGACCACTGTGACGTTTCCGTACGGCGAGCGCAGCGCGAGCATGCTCGCGACGTAGTCGCTGACCGCGATCGTATGGTCGGTGGCGAGCCGCGCGCGCAGCAGGTTGCCGAAACTGTCGGCGCGATAGGTATTGTGCTTGGTCAGCACGACCGCGGGCCGATACCGGCAGCCGAGCAGCGCGAGCATCACCTGCCGGTGATCGGCGGACCCGTTCACGTGGATCACGTCGAAGCGCTCGGCGGCGATCCGCTGGCGCAGCCGCAGAATCTCCCGGCACAGCCGGTTCCAGCGCGGCTTGAATTCCATGTCGAAGATCGCCACGTCGGGACTGTCCTGCAGGAGTCGCGACAGGCGGCTGCCTTCCGGCGACGCCACGGTCACGCGGTGATGGCGGCTCATCGCGACCGCGAGATCGCGGACGTAGGTGTCCTGGCCGCCGCCGTAATCGCCGTGGAAGTTGGTGTACAGAATGTTCATCACGATGCCGCTTTTTTTCGGTCATTCATTTCGAAGGATTGCTGATGAAATGAATGACTCGACCTGATGGAAGCAATGACGTGAACGCGGTGCCGCGTTTCCGGCTCGAGATTGCGTGTTGGCGTCAAGCGCCGGCGTCAACGCGAATCATTTCCAAATATTACAGATCGGTTACGTGCCGTAGTGTCGATGTCTGCGCATCTTTGTGAGGATGTGTCGCGATCGCTGCATCGCGTCGCGTCGTGCGCGACGAGACTCCTTTCCCGACGACATCAGGACGCAAATCAACCGGCGCGGCTTTCGGAATTGAAAGCTGGTGCGCCATTTGCGTTAGAATGCCCCCCCTGTCCGCCCGGGTGACCGCCGGAGACCGCCCGCAGCGGACAGATCGCCGGCATGTCGACACAGGTTTCGATTCGCAGCCGGACGCGAATGATTGGCCCGCCGTTAGCAACATACGCTTTGTAATTTGGACGACTAATGAAGAAGAAACACAACATTACCAAGTACATCGTTGTCGCGATGATGCTTGGTATTGCCGTGGGTTACGCGTGCCATAGCGCGTTTCCCGACCCGAAGATGGCGAAGGAAGTCGCCGGCTACGTATCGCTGCTGTCCGACATATTCCTGCGCTTGATCAAGATGATCATCGCGCCGCTGGTGTTTGCGACGCTGACCGTCGGCATCGCGCAGATGGGCGATGGCGGCGCGGTGGGCCGCGTGGGCGTCAAGGCGTTCGGCTGGTTCGTCATTGCGTCGTTCACGTCGCTGCTGCTCGGCCTGCTGACCGCGACGATCCTGCAGCCGGGCAGCCACCTGAGCCTGCCGCTGCCGCCGTCCGATGCGGCGCTCAACCTGAAGACGGGCGCGTTCACGCTGAAGGATTTCGTCGTGCACCTGGTGCCGAAGTCGATCGCCGAAGCGATGGCGAACAACGAAATCCTGCAGATCGTCGTGTTCTCGATCTTCTTCGGCACCGCGCTGTCCGCGCTCGGCGAAGCGGGCAAGCGCCTGACCGGCGTGATCGACGATCTCGCGCAGGTGATGCTGAAGGTGACGGGCGCGGTGATGGGGTTCGCGCCGGTCGCGGTGTTCGCGGCGCTGGCGTCGACGATCACGACCGAAGGGCTCGGCATCCTGCTCACGTTCGCGAAGTTCATGGCAAGCTTCTATCTGGCGCTCGCGTTGCTGTGGGCCGTGCTGACGCTCGCCGGCGTGACGTTCCTCGGCAAGCGCGCGTTCACGCTGCTCCGGCTGATTCGCGAGCCGTTCCTGCTGTCGTTCGCGACGGCCAGCTCCGAGGCCGCATATCCGAAGCTGCTGGACGCACTCGACCGTTTCGGCGTGAACCGCAAGATCTCGAGCTTCGTGCTGCCGATCGGCTATTCGTTCAACCTCGACGGCTCGATGATGTACTGCACGTTCGCGGTGCTGTTCATCGCACAGGTGTACGGCATCCATCTGCCGCTCGGCACGCAGATCACGATGCTGCTGATGCTGATGGTGACGTCGAAGGGGATGGCCGGCGTGCCGCGCGCGTCGCTGGTCGTGATCGCGGCGACGCTCAACCAGTTCAACCTGCCCGAAGCCGGGTTGCTGCTGATCATGGGTGTCGACATGTTCCTCGACATGGGGCGCTCGGCCACCAACGCGGTCGGCAACTCGATCGCGGCGGCCGTGGTCGCGAAATGGGAGGGGCAGCTCGACGCGCCGCGCGACGACGACGAATCGGACGGCGCGCGCGTAGCCGAAGTGAAGGTGCGTGAAACGTCGGCATGATGCACTGCAACGCGGCGGTGCAACGCCGCGTTGCCCGACCCGCGACACATGATATGCGCCGGCCTGGATTCGATACGGATTCAGGCTGGCGATTTGCGTTGGGCGCAGTAGCTTTTTCGATACTTCCGAAATGGCATTCGCCGTTTCAATTGATCGACGTCAAATTGGCGGCGATATTCCGTCAGGCAAGTGCCTGATTTTCCCGATTCCCGATCCGCCGCGTAAGTGACCATTCACTGACGCATAGTCGCGCTCGTCGCAAGCGCGGGCGATTCGCAATTTTTTTCGATTTATATAACGCTATTCTCGCCCTGCGCATTTTCGAATGCATGCCGTACGTCATACCGACCGCGCCGGATGATTCGGGGAAGAATTTACATCTCGCGGACTTCAAGCCATCTGGCCGGCCGATCCCTTATGTGAATGTTTGCCCCGTTCAGGAGAGCATCCGTCATGGTCGCCAGACAACGAATCCGGGCCGCGCTTGTCGCCGCGGCAATCGCCGCATTTGCGCCCCCTACGCACGCAGCCAACACCACCGACTGGATCGCGAACACGTACGGCACGCTCGCGGCGCACGTCGGCAACGTCGCGCGCGCGATGTGGGTCGCGCCCGAAGGCGTGATCTACACCGCATCGATGTGGGACGAGGATGAAGGCGGCGTCGCGATCTACCAGAACGGCAAGAGCCTCGGCTCGATCGGCGCGCATTCGGAATTCCAGGGCAGCGCGATCACCGGCAATGCAACGTCGCTGTTCGTCGCGCTGCAGCCGGGCAAGACGTATGGCAGCGGCGCGGTGGGGCGCTACAACCGCGCGACCAAGTATCGCGACCTCGTGATCCAGATCAGCGCGGCGACCAACCAGCCGCGCATCGACGTCGTCACCGGGCTCGCGACGGCCGGCTCGCTGCTTTATGCGAGCGACTTCTACGGCAATCGCGTGCGCGTGTTCACGACCGATGGCGTGTGGCAGCGGGACATCGCCGTGTCGGCGCCGGGCGCGCTCGCGGTGGACGGCGCGGGCAACGTGTGGGTTGCGCAGAAGCGTGCCGGCTCGATCGTCGGCTTCGGCCCCGCCGGCGCGCTGCTGAACACGATCCGGATGCCGGCCGGTTCGCACCCGTCGGCGCTGTATGTCGATGCGGCGGCCGGACAACTGCTGGTGGGCGACGAAGGCCCCGACCAGAACATCAAGCGTTATTCGATCTCGGGCCGGCCCGCGCTGGCCGGCACGTTCGGCGTGCGCGGCGGCTATCTCGACACGACGACGGGCATCAAGGGGCAGGTCGGCGCGCAACGCTTCACGCGCATCGCCGGGATCGGCAAGGACACCGGCGGCAACCTCTACGTGCTCAACAACCCGTGGGGCGGCAGCTGGGATCTCGGCCGCAACGGCGCGACCGACATTCATGCGTACGGCAGCAGCGGCAACCTGCGCTGGACGCTGCAGTCGCTGAACTTCGAAGGCATCGCCGCGCCGGACCCGGTCACGGACGGCGCGCTGTTCTACGGCGGCACGCACATCTACAGCGGCAGCGCGGGCGGCAAGTTCGTCGCGAACACCGTCGATCCGTTCACGTATCCGTCGGACCCGCGCATCAACATGAGCGACACGCAGCGTGACGAACACTTCGGGCTGCTCACGTCGGTCGGTGCGAACCGGATCCTCGTCGCGGCCGGCCAGAACCCGCCGGTCTTCTACTTCTATCACTTCAACGCGGCGAACGGCTACATCGCGATTCCGGACGGTTCGCTTCCGGGCCCCGCGTTCAACACGACGCAGCGCGTGACGGGCGGCTTCAGCGTCGACAGCCTGGGCGGCATATGGGCCGGGCTCGACAAGACCGGCGCGATCACGCATTACCCGCTGACCGGCTTCGACGCGAACGGCAAGCCGTCGTGGGGGCCGGGCGTCGCGACCCGCATTCCGGCCAGCATCCTGCCGCTCACGCGCATCGTCTATCTCGCGGACAGCGACACGATGGTGCTCGCGCAGGGCGCGGTCGGGACCAACGACTGGACGTCGATCGGCACGCGCATCGAGGTGTATCACGGCTGGCGCGCGGGCAACACGACGAAGCCGGACCCGGTGATCACGCTGCCGCACAGCGGCGCGAAATCGATCGACGCGGCGGGCAACCACCTGTTCGTCGGCTACTGGTTCAGCAGCAGCGGGCCGCTGTGGCCGAACGTCGACGCGTTCAACCTCAACACCGGCAATCTCGACACGACGCTGGTCAACGCGAGCCCCGCGACCGTCGATACCAGCAGCGCGATCGATGCGATGTACAGCATCCGCGCGTACCGCCGCTCGAACGGCGAATACGTGGTGATGAAGAACAACGTGAAGGGGAACAGCATCACCGTGTACCGGTGGACGCCGTGACGGTTTGAACGTGCGGCCGCCTTGGGCAGCGGCTGTAGGCGCGAAGTCGTGAAAGCAATCGTGCGCGCAATCGATGCGATTCCGCGGGATTGTTGCGCAACGCGCACGCAATGAACCGCGGGCACCATGCGCGCGGCGCCGTGTCGGACCCGCTTCCCGAACCTCCCGACGTGGAAATGCGGTTCCGTGCACAATGGCAGCGACTCCCGCAGACGGTATGCGGGCGTGCACGATGAACCGGCGCGGCTACCCCTGCCGCGTTTCTTATGCTCGAAGCGACCCAACCGATGAAGATGAAAACGACACCGAATCGCCTGTTGACGATCGTCGCGCTGGCCGGCGCACTGAGCGGCGCTGCCCACGCGCAGACGGCGGCGACCGTCGCGACCGTCAACGGCACGCCGATCACGCAGGCCGACGTCGATACGCTGCTGCGCGCGTCCGGGCAGCCCGATTCGCCGCAGATCCGTCAGGCGATCAAGAATCAGCTGATCACGCGCGTGCTGGTTCAGCAGGCGGCCGAGAAGGCAAACTACGCGGACAAGCCCGAGGTCAAGGCGGCGATGCAGCAGGCGAAGGTGACGGCCGAGGTGCAGCTGTACCTGCGCGACAACGTGAAGCCGGAGCCGGTCACCGACGAGCAGGTCAAGGCGCGCTACGACGAACTCGTCGCGGCGCTCGGCAAGAACGAGTACAAGCCGCGCGTGATCGTCGTCAAGGATCCGGTGGCGGCGGCGACCGTGCTGAGCGAGCTGAAAGCGGGCAAGTCGTTCGACGGGCTGGCGCGCCAGTACAGCCTGGCGCCGAGCCGCGATACCGGCGGCGAGCTGCCGTGGGTGAGCTTCAACACGCCGGCCGCGGAAGGCAAGACGGCCGGGCTGCCGCTGCCGGTCGCGCAGGCGCTCGAGAAACTGCCGGTCGGCGCGGTGACGAAGGATTCGATTCCGGTCGATGGCGCGCGCGCGATCGTGAAGCTGGATGCGAAGCGGCCGACGCAGGTGCCGGGTTTCGAAACCGCGAAGCCGACGCTTCAGCAGCAGTTGCAGGCGATCGCGGCCGAGAAGGCGAGTGCGCAGATGATCGGCAATCTGCTGAAGGACGCGAAGATCACGCAGTAACGGTAATGCGGCGGTGTCGAATCGCCGCGCGTGACGCGCGCCAGATCATGTTCGCGCTGGTGTCGGTCTCCGACGCGCTGCAGGTGCTCGGTCATTGTGAGTCGACGGAGCGTCAGCAGGAACGGGAGATCTTCCTGGGAAGCAGCACGCAGATGGATCGCCGGTTTCATGAGTGATGAACGGTTGCGTCGGGCGCGAGGCCACGGCGTGGATCACAGGCCCGACAACGGAATCTGCAGGCCGGCCGGGCGATGTTCGAGGACATCGGTGACCTCGTATTCGGTTTTTGCGCCGTCCGAAGTTTGCCACTGTTGCATACGGACATTGCACAACAGCACGTCACCCTTGCTGAAACTGATCTGGCTGTTGTTCACGCGCGACAGGAAGCCGGCATCCGAGATCGTCGCGTGAATCGTCGACGTGCCGTCGTACAGTCGCCACTTGTTATCGTCCTTGAACGGGAGCGACACGATCGAGAACGCCATCTTGCGATGTTCGTCGAGCAGAAGCGCATCGGTTGGCTCCGGCGCGCGAAACCATGCGATCTCGTTGCGGGCGACCGTCTCGTACACCTCGGTGTCGGTGCCGGCCGCGAAAATCTCGATGCCTTCGCGCGCGAGCGGTGCCAGCACTTGCGCGGTGGCACGGCGAACGCGGACGTCGCGCAGCAGCGTGAGCACGGGCAGGTCGATTTCGAGTGTGTCGCCGTCGACGTCCAGCACCGCGGTGTGGTCCTGCATCCGCACATGCGTGATTTCGCGTCCGCGCAGCCATTTGAGGACGGCGAACAGCCCCTTCCTCGTCTTGGGTGCGGCAATGCCGAGCGCGGTCAGGATCGTGACCGCATTGGCGAGCGCCGTGCCTTCGTTGCCGCTCAGCATGTCGCGCATGCGGCCGAGCAGCGAGGTCGCGAGCGTGAAGTCGATGCCGAAGCTGCCGGTCTTGAAGCTGCCGCGCACGTTGACCAGTGGCCGGACCTGATCGCCGCACAGTGCACGCGTCGACGCGTCGAGCAAATCGCCGAACGCCAGCAGCGCGGGCGCGAGTTCGCGCACGTCCATCTCGGACGAATCGAGCGTGGGCCCGTCGTACGTCACGCGAAATCGGCTCATCGCGTCGAAGGGGCCGATTTCGGCCGGGTCGGTACTGTTTCCATTGCGTGCTGTCATGTCGAGTGCTGGCAGGAGAGGGGGACGATACCCGAAACGAACGCTTCCGGATGCCCTTCATGTTGAACGCGAATGACCGTTTGCAGGCGATTTTGGCCGTCTGGACAAGACGGTTTTTCGACAGGTCCCGGTAGCGCCCGGCAAGCAACGAACTTGTCCGGTCCCGTGCATGCGGTGAACGCAGCGATGGCGCCGAGGAGGGCGCGGCGGGATCCGGATGCGAATCCATTTCCGGTTGCTGCGACCATGAATCAGTTGGAAGCGCTGTGCACGCAGATCGAGGCAATGCAACGCCAATTGAACGGTGAGCAATTCCTCGCCGTGCGGGAAAAAGGCTAGCCCCGAAAGAAGGGTCGTGCGATCGTGCGGCTCCCGGCGAGTTCGATCAATCGTACTCGACACGGGATGCGAAGGCCGGATATTGCCGAGCCATGTCCTGCAGGCAGTTGCGCATCAGCCTCGCGTCGCGCGGAAAGCGGCGTTCGAATTCCGACCAGCCTTTCAGCCGAAGAATGAGCGGCATATCGACCAGCGCGGTAATGGCGTCCCGGAACGCATCCCAGTTTCTTCCATACCAATCCGGGAAACTCAACTGCTTCATCAGCCGCACGTGCAACTGTTCGGTCGATTCGATATCGTCGAGCTCGATTTCCACCCGCGTGTCGCGTGCCATCATGTGCTCCGACGGACCGGTCGCGCAACATTCAATTCATTTCGCGCGCCGTACCGAGCATCATAGCGCGCGCTTCCGGCGGCCGCGCAATCCGCTCCCGGACCGCCGGCGCCGCCAGGCACGTCGCGACGGCCTCGTACCCCGGCGCGCCGGGGTAAGGCGCCACGCGCGCAGGCGGGCTGTGATTGGCCGGGCACAACAGGATGGTTTCGTCGGGGCCGACCGCCGCGAGATCGAGGATCGCCGCCGAGCGCGTCAGCAGGAACAGCGGCCGCATGCCGGCGGCCGCGCATGCGCGCAGATGCGCGATCAACGCGCGTTGCGTGGCCTGATCGAGATCCTGTTCGATCATGTCGACGATCAGTACGCGCGGACCTGCCGCTTCGAGGCTGACGAGCAGGGCGGTCAGCGCCGCCGACGGCGCCGCGCCATTGCCGGCGAGCAACGCCACGGTGCGGTCGACGCGCGACTTCAGTTCCGGATCGGCACGCAATGCATCGAATGCCGCGGCACAGTCGTCGTCCAGCCGATCGAGGCCGACGAACACGGCGCCCGGCAACGCATCGGCCAGCCGAAGCGCGAGCCGCGTCTTGCCGCTCCCGAGCGAACCGATGATGTAGTTCAACGGCCGGATATCGCGACACTCGAACCGTTCGCCGCCCCACGGCCACGGCAGGTCGAACGCGACGCCCGCGCTGCCAGGGTCGACCAGCCGGGTGAGTTCGCCGTCTGTCGGCATCCGTCCCCGTGCCAGGCCGGCACGCATCGCGCGCACGCTGTCGAGCTTGCCAACGAGATCCTGAATCCCGCGATCGAGCGCCGCTTCGTGAGCAGCCAGCGCGGCATCGAGACTGCGCGCGTCGCCGCCGAGCACGTTCGCTATCTGCGCGAGACCGAGGCCGAGCTTGCGCAGCGCCGCGATGTCGGCGGCGCGGGCGAGATCGTCCGGGCCGTACGCGCGGTATCCGGCCGGCGTCCGTTCGGGCATGACGAGGCCGTGCCGCTCGTACAGCCGTAGCGCCTTGATCGAGATGCCGAGCCGCGCGGCGGCGGCCGATGCGTTCAAGCGGAGTGTGTCCGTACCCATCCGTCACCTCTTTGCTGTCGATTCGTTGCGGTCAGCATAAAGGCAGTCCCAAGGGTCGGGTCAAGCGCGATCGCTCCAACGCTCAGTCGCCGGCCGCGAACTCGTCGCGCAGCGCGCGATACAACCGTCGATAGCGCGCGAGCCGGCCCGCCAGCAGATCGACCGACGCGGGATCGGGCGCGACCGTCTCCGTGACGGGCGGCGCGACACAGACTTCTTCCAGGCTGTCGTCCGTCGCCGCCAGTCGCGCGAGCCGCGCGGCGCCGAGTGCCGCGCCGACCGCGCCATCCGCATGGCGCTGCATCGCGAGCCCGGTCGCATTCGCGCACAACCGCGCCCAGAACGCGCTTTTCGAGCCGCCGCCGATGAACGACACCGCGTCGAGCGTCGTGCCGGCCGCGCGTAGCGCGCCGTAGCCGTCGGCCATCGCGAACGCGACGCCTTCCATGACCGCATACGCGAGATCGTCCGCATCGTGTTCGTTCGACAGCCCGAAGAACACGCCGCGCGCATGCGCGTCGTTGTGCGGCGTACGCTCGCCGCCGAGATACGGCAGGAACAGCGGCGCGCGGGCCGGATCGGCGTGCTCGGCGCGGGCGGCCAGCACGCCGGGCGTCGTGCCGTGCGCGCGCGCGAGCCAGTCGAGGCTCGCGGCCGCCGACAGGATCACGCTCATCTGGTGCCAGCGTCCTTCCACGCAGTGGCAGAACGCGTGCACGGCCGCGTCCGGGTTCGGCGCGAAGCGGTCGTTGCCCGCGAACAGCACGCCCGACGTGCCGAGCGACAGGAAGCCGCTGCCGGCGCCCGTGACGCCCATGCCGATCGCGGACGCCGCGTTGTCGCCGGCGCCGCCGGCGATCGTCACGGGCCCGGCGATCCCCCATTCGCGCCGCAGCGCGTCGCGCAACTGCGCGGCGGCCGCGTTGCCTTCGACGAGGCGCGGCATCTGCGCGCGCGACAGCTCGGTCGCGGCAAGCATCCGGTCGGACCAGTCGCGGCGCGCGCAGTCGAGCCACAGCGTGCCCGACGCGTCGGACATATCGGACACGAATTCGCCAGACAGGCGCCAGATCAGGTAGTCCTTCGGCAGCAGCACCTTATGCACCGCACGAAACACGGCCGGCTCGTATTTCGCGAGCCACAGCAGCTTCGGTGCGGTGAAGCCGGGCATCGCCATGTTGCCGGTGATCGCGCGCGATTCCGGCACCAGCGCCTCGAGTTCCACGCATTCGGTACCGGCGCGCGTGTCGTTCCACAGGATCGCGGGGCGCAGCACCTGGTCCGCGCGGTCGATCAGCGTCGCGCCGTGCATCTGCCCGGACAGCGCGATGCCGCGCAGCGCGGCGAAGCCGGCCGGATGCGCGGCGCGCACCGACGCGATCGCGTCGAGCATCGCGTGCCACCACGCCTGCGGGCTTTGTTCGGACCAGTGCGGACGCGGCCGGCTGATCGACAGGCAGGCCGAGCCGGTCGCGAGGGGGACCGATCGGGAATCGGTGAGCAGAACCTTGACCTCGGACGTGCCGAGATCGATGCCGAGATATGTCACGTATGAAGCATCCTGTCTGGGGCGCGCGGCGGCACGCGTCGCGGGGGCGGCGCGTCGTCGCGGCCGTGCGGTTCGTTGAGCCGGTGCAGCGCGCGGAACTTCGACGGCGGCACCTGCTTCATCGCGAGAAACTGACGGTTGAAGTTCGACAGGTTGTTGAAGCCAACCCGGTAGCAGATGTCGGTCACCGTCAGGTCGGAAAACATCAGCAGCTCGCACGCCTCGTTGATGCGCAACCGGTTCAGGTAGCGCACGAACGACGAGCCGGTGTGACGCCGGAAAAACCGCGTGAAGGTGCTGACGCTCATGCCGGCGAACGCGGCGACGTCGGTTTCGCGCAGCATGCCGGGCAGGTTCTGCTGCAGGTACGACAGCACCTGGTTGATGGTCGACGACATGTAGTGCTGCGCGTCGCTGCGGTAGCCGGGCCCCGCGAGCACGCGCCGCTCGCGGCACGACGACAGCCGGTCGAACAGCGACATCAGGATCTCGACGCGCCGGCAGCCGTGCGCGTCAGCGAGTTCGAGCATCAGCGGCGCGACCTCGACGCCCACGCGGTCGGGAAACTGCACGCCGCGCGCCGCGTCGTCGATCAGGTCGATCACCGGCTGCAGCTCGCTGAACGCGCCGACCATCTTTTCGATCGCATCGCGCGAGAACTGCAGCACGACGTCGCGCGACGGTACGCGTTCGCCGTCGGCGAGCTCGCTGACCCAGTTGTGCGGCAGGTTCGGCCCGGTGACGATCAGGTTGCCGGGCCCGAAGTCGCCGATGTGGTCGCCGACGAACACCTTGCCGCGCGACGCCTGGATCAGGTGAATCTCGTACTCGGGATGGAAGTGCCACTTCGCGACCGAATGCGGATAGTCGTGGACCCACGCGCGGAACGATTCGTCGCGGTGGGTGGGAACGATCTCGAGATCCGGGTTCATCGTGTGCTCCGTCGGGGCGTGCCGGCGCGCTACGGACGGGACATCGACCAGCTCGTCGCGGCAGGCGGCGTGGCGCGCGTCGCGGCCGCCGGCGGCACCGCGTGCGCGATCGGGTTCGGGTCCGGCAGCGTGACGTTGCGCTCGGTGCCGGCGTCGAACAGATGCAGCGCTTCTTCGTCGAAGCGAAACGCTACCACGGCGCCCGGCGCCGGGGCCATCGGGGCCGGCACGAGGGCCGCGCACGGCTGGCCGCGCCAGTCCAGCGTGACGAGGGCCTCCGCGCCGAGCAGCTCGACGAGTTCCACGGTGCCGGTCAGCGCGAGCGTGCCGGGGGTCGGATCGCCTTCGGCGACGAGCCGCAGGTGGTTCGGGCGGATCGCGGCCTTGACCTGCTGGCCGTGCGGCAGCCGCGCGAAGCGCGCCGACGCGAGCGGCCAGCGCGCGCCGTTGCAGTCGACCCACACGTTCGCGCCGACCCGCTCGATCGTGCCGTCCGCGAAGTTCATCGCAGGCGTGCCGACGAACCCGGCCGCGAACACCGTGTGCGGCTGGCCGTACAGTTCGGCCGGCGTGCCGATCTGCTCGATGTGGCCGCCGCGCATCAGCACGACGCGATCGGCGAGCGTCATCGCTTCGAGCTGATCGTGCGTGACGTACAGCGTGGTCGTCTTCAGTTGCCGATGCAGCCGCTTGATGTCGCCGCGCAACTGCGTGCGCAGCTTCGCGTCGAGGTTCGACAGCGGCTCGTCGAACAGGAACACGGCCGGCGTCTTGATCATCGCGCGCGCGATCGCCGCGCGCTGCTGCTGGCCGCCCGACATCGCGCGCGGGCGGCGGTCGAGCAGCGCGTCGAGGCTCAGGGTGCGCGCGACGTCGCGCACGCGGCGGTCGATCTCGTCGGCCGGCACCTTCAGCCGCCGCAGGCCGAACGCGATGTTGTCGTACACCGTCATGTGCGGGTACAGCGCATAGTTCTGGAACACCATCGCGACATTGCGCTCGCGCGACGGCAGGTCGTTGACGACCGCGTCGCCGATCACGAGCTCGCCGCCGGTGATCGCCTCGAGGCCCGCGATCATCCGCAGCATCGTCGACTTGCCGCAGCCGGACGGGCCGAGCAGCACGATGAATTCGCCGTCGGCGATCTCGAGGTCGAGCGGATGCAGCACGGCGGGGCCGCCGTCGTAGTGCTTCGACAAAGCCTTGCAGGTGATCTGGGCCATGACTCAATCCATTTCAATCTGAATCTTGACGTCGCGCGGGTGCCCGCTCGCCGCTTCCTCGAACGCGCGCACGCCTTCGGAAAACGGGAACGTGCGCGAGATGAACGGCTTCACGTCGATCGCGCCGGACGCGATCAGCGCGAGCGCGCGCGGAAAGATGTTCGCGTAGCGGAATACCGATTCGATGCGGCCTTCCTTCGCTTGCAGCGCGACCACGTCGAGCGGCACCGGCGCGACCGGCATCCCGATCAGCACCGCGCAGCCGCCCGGGCACATCAGTCCGACGAGGCCCGCGTACGCGTTCGTGCTGCCGCTTGCCTCGAACACGACGTCCGCGCCCCAGCCGCCGGATGCCTCGGCCACCGCGTCGGCCAGCGGCCGCGTACGCACGTCGACGGTCGTGACGGCCGGGTTGTCGGCGAACAGCGCGAGCTTGTCCGGCACGACGTCGGCGAGGATCACGCGCGCGGCGCCGCCGGCGAGCGCGGCGAGCGCCGTCATCGCGCCGATCGTGCCCGCGCCGATCACGACCGCGAGATCGCCCGGCTTCATCGCCGCCTTCTTCGCGGCCTGCAGACCGATCGACAGCGGCTCGACGATCGCGCCTTCGGCGAACGACACGTTGTCGGGCAACCGGTACGTGAACGCGGCCGGATGCACGACGAACGGCGTCAGGCAGCCGTGGATGGGCGGCGTCGCCCAGAAGCGCACGTCGGGATCGAGGTTGTAGAGCCCGCGCAGCGTCGCGGGCGAATCGAGGCGCGGTACGCCGGGCTCCATGCACACGCGGTCGCCGACGCGCAGGTGCGTGACGGCGGCGCCGGTCTCGACGACGGTGCCGGACGCTTCGTGGCCGAGCACCATCGGCGCGTCGACGCGGAACGGGCCGATCCCGCCGTGCACGTAGTAATGCACGTCGCTGCCGCAGACGCCGACCGTATGCACCTTGATCCGGACGTCGCCGGGGCCGACCGCCTGCGGCAGGTCGATGTCGCGCAGCGCGAGTTCGCGTGTGCGTTCGAGGACGAGTGCTTTCAACGTGTTCTCCTTATTTTCCCTTGACGATCGAATTGAGCAGCCGGCTCAGCATGCCGACGAAGACGAGCGGCGGCAGCGCGAGCAGCACCGTCGACGCGTTGATCACGCCCCACGGCACTTCCTGACCGAGCGACGTGAACGCGGACGCGACCACCGGCAGCGTCGCGCTGCGCGACGACGTCAGTGCGAGCGCGATCATCAGTTCGTTCCACACCAGCACGAAGCTGAACACGATGCCGCCGAGCAGCGTGCTCGCGCACACCGGCAGCGCGATGTGCCAGAACACCGCGTACGGGCCGTAGCCGTCGAGCGCGGCGGCTTCCTCGATCTCGCGCGGCAGCCGGCGGAACACGGGAATCGACAGCCACGTGATGGTCGACAGCGTGACGAGCAGGTACGTGACGATCATCGACAGCTTCGTGTCGTACAGCCCGAGATCGACCCAGATCGCGATCAGCGGCAGCGCGACCGCGACGGGCGGCAGGAAGCGCAGCGATAGCAGGAAGAACTGGATGTCGCGCTTGCCGTGCACCGGATAGCGCGCGATCGCATACGCGGCCGGCACGCCGAGCACCGCGCCGATCAGCACGGCCGCGCCGACGATCGCGATGCTGTTGCCGAGCCCGATCAGCACCTCGGGGCTCGACAACACCTGCTCGTAGTTTGCGAGTGTCGGCGTGAAGAAGAAGCGCGGCACGGGCGTGACGATGTCGAGCAGGTGCTTGAGCGAATTGAGCACGGCCCAGAACAGCGGGAACGCGGCGACGAGCAGGATCGCGCCGGCGATCGCGACGGTGGAAACGGCGGCGGCACCGCGCCGGGCCATCAGTCGTCCCATTTGTTGACCCTCTTCCAGATGAGCGTGAACACGAGCGTGGTCGCGACCATCATCAGCACGGCCATGCCCGACGCATACGACACCTTGCCGGCGAGGCCGATGCCCTGCTGGTACGCGTAGAGATCGAGCGTCTCGGTCGCGATGCCCGGGCCGCCCTTCGTCATCACGTAGATCAGGTCGAACGAGCGCAGCGACTCGACCATCTTGATGAACACGAGGCTCACGAGCGGCGCCTTCAGCATCGGCAGCGCGATGTACGCATGCACCTGCCACGTCGTCGCGTAGTCGAGCCGCGCGGCTTCGAGCGGCTCGGGCGGCAGCGTCTCCAGCAGCTTCAGGATCACGACCGCGAAGAACAACCCCCACTGCCACACGTCGACGAGCGCGACCGCGTATAGCGCGAGATGCGGATCGGCGAGAAACGCGGTGTGTTCGACGCCGAGCGCGCCGAGCAGCCAGCTCAGGATGCCGGTGAGCGGCGCATACATGAACTTCCAGATGAACGCGGCCGACACGCGCGGCAGCAGCACCGGCATGATCAGCACCAGCGACGCGAAGCGGCGCCAGCGGCCGTGCACGCGCTCGAACAGGAACACCGCGAGCGCGATCCCGACCAGCACCGCGCCCGCGACCGTGACGACCTCCCACAGCACCGACACCTCGATCGCGTTCAGGAAGCGCCGGTCCGACGCGAGCCGCACGAAGTTGCGCAGGCCGACGAATTCGCTGTCCGGGTAGCGCAGCACGCGGTTGCGCAGCGCGAGGTTGATCGCGGCGATCGTCGGGACGAGGCTCAGGACCGCGAGCAGCGCGAGCGTCGGCGCGAGGAACACCCACGGCAGGCTCGTGCGGTCGCGGCGCGCGCGGCCGCGCCGGGTCGACGGTGCGGGAGAGGCCGGGCGGACGCCGAGCGCACGTCCGCCGGCGCCGTCATTTGCGAGCGCCATGTTCGAGCGCGTCCTTCGCGTACTGGTCCGCGTCGTCGAGCGTGCCGCGGATATCCGTCTGCGTGCCGGTGAACACCTGTTCGAGCGCGATGCCGAGGTTGTCGCCGATATCCGGCCACTGCGGCGTGCGCCAGATCGTCACCTGCGTGACGGGGTTCGTGTCGTTCAGCCCGGCCTGGATCTGCGGCGCGACGTGCTGCTTGAAGTACGGGCTGCCGATCGTGCTCGAGCGGTTGTAGTCGCTGAACACGCCGTTGCGTAGCCGCGCCTGTTCCTGATCCTTGCTGGTCGCCCATGCGATGAAGCGGCCGGCGGCCATCCGCGTGCAGTCGTCCTTCGCGCCGACCGCCGAGATCGCGAAGCCGTGGCCATACGCGGCCGACGGCAGCGGTGCGGGCGGCCGCGTGTAGCCGACCTTGCCGGCCACGCTCGACTTGCTCGTATCCTCCATCCAGTCCGCGAACGGCGTCGATTCGATCATGAACGCGACCTTGCCCGAGCGAAACGCTTCGAGCGCGTTGCTCCAGTCGTAGGTCGCCGAACCCGGCGGTGCGTACTTGAACAGGTCGCTGTAGAGCTGCGTGGCCTTCACCGCGCCCGGCGAATTGAACGCGGGCTGGCCGCCCTTGTCGGTCCATGTGCCACCCATGCCGAGCATGAACGGCGACCAGCGCCACACGTTCATCCCCGAGCCGCGCTGGCCGCGCGCGACCCAGCCGTACAGCTTCGGCGGCGCGTTGAGCTGCTTGATCGCGGCGACGAGCTGGTCGAGCGTCTTCGGCACCGGAATATGCGCGGCGTCGAGCAGGTCACGGCGATAGAACAGGAAGTCGCCGCCGCCGATCAGCGGCGCGAAGTACGCGACGCCGTTGTAGCTCGCGACCGCGCGGCGGCCGGGCAGGAAGTCGTCGTAGTCGTAGTCCTTCGGGTAGTACTTGAGGAGCGGCACGATCCAGTTGGCCGACGCGAATTCGGCGACGTTCGCCTCGTCGACGTAGTAGATCTGGTAGGAACCCGCGCCAGTCGACGCGTCGAGCCGCGATTTCGCGCGGCGGTCGTTCTCGCCGAAATAGCTGATCTCGACCTTCGTGCCGTTCTTCTTTTCGTAGTCGGCCAGCGACTTTTCCATTACCGACAGGCCGAGGCTCTTCTGCGCGAGCACCCGAAGGGTCGGCACCTTGCAGGTTTGCGCGGCCACGATGCCCGGCAGACAGGCGCCGAGCAGCACGCCGGCTGCGACGATTCGCATCTTGTTCACCCGTGTCTCCTTGATTCTGCTTGTTCGAATGCCGCCGATGGCGGCAGGAACAATGGTGTGACGCGGGCGAGGCGATCACCACATCAAAAGAGTTCGGGAACCGATACTTTTTGCTCAGGGTTGGTCGTGCGATGCACAAAATGTGGTGGTGGGGCGCGAACAGTGCACCGCGCACGTGACGAGGTAACGGCGGCGCGTTACGCCGCGAAGCGCTCGCCTTCGGGCGTCGGCACGAGATCGTCGGGCCACCGCACCTCGAACCGCGTGCCGCCCGCGCCGGTCGGCAGGCACAGCGCTTCGCCGAGATGGGCATGCGCGATCGCCGCGACGACGGCGAGCCCGAGGCCGGTGCCGCCGGGTTGCGACTCGTCGACGCGCCGGAACGCCTGGAACACGTGCGGCGCGAACTCGGCCGGGATGCCGGGGCCGTCGTCCTCGACGCGCAGCCGGCACATGCCGTCTTCGATGCGCGTCTGGATCCGGATCGCGCCGGGCGCCGCATGGCGGCGCGCGTTCTCCAGCAGTGCGAGCAACGCCTGGCGGATGCGGACCGGATCGCAGCGCATGCGCCGCGGGTCGAGATCGAGTTCCGGATGCTGGCCGGCGGCCTGCAGCGCGTGCGCGAACACGTCGACCACCGCGCGCACGTCGGCGGCGAGATCGGTGTCGCGGATCTCGATGCTCAGGTGGCCGCTGTCGGCGAGGCTGACCACGCGCAGATCCTCGATCAGACGCGTCAGCCCTTCGACCTGTGCGAGCAGGCTGCGGTACAGCGCGTCGCTCGGCGTGAACACGCCTTCGGCGAGCCCCTGCAAGCGGCCGCGCAGCACGGTCACCGGCGTGCGCAGTTCGTGCGCGATCGCCGCGTTCCAGAAGGTTTGCTCGTCGGTCACGCGCTGCAGCTCGCTCGCGAGCGCGTTGAAGTTGTCGGCGAGCAGCGCCGCCTCCTTCAACGAACGGTCGCCGGCGACCGCGCGCGCGCCGAGATCGCCGCGCGCGACGCGGCGGATGCTGTCCGTCACCGAATTCAGCGGCACGAGGATGCGGCGCGACAGGTTGATCGCGACGATGACCGCGATCAGCAGGCCGACCAGTGTGGTGGAGGTGATCCACACCCACTCCGGCCCGCTCGGGAGCCAGCTTTCCGGCTTGAACGACTCCGGCGAGTACTGGTACAGCAGGTAGTAGAACGCGTAGGCCGTCACGACGATCAGCACCGTGACGCCGAACGCGATTGCGCCCATCGTCAGCGCGATCTGGCGGCTCAGGCCGTCGAGTCTCACTCGCCGCTCCACAGTTTGTAGCCGACGCCGCGCACGCTGGCCGGCACGCCCGCGACGCCGAGATCGTCGAGTTTCTTGCGCAGCTTGCTGACGTGGCTGTCGACCGTGCGCTCCAGCGCGTCGCCTTCCGGCAGGCAGGTCGCCATCAGCTCGGCGCGGCTGAACACACGGCGCGGCGCGCGCGCGAGTTGCGCGAGCAGCTTGAATTCGGTGAGCGTCAGCACGAGCGTGTGGCGCGTGCCGTCGACTTCGACCGTCGCTTCGTGGTGCTCGAGATCGATCTCGAACGGCGCGGCGCGCAGCACGCGCTGCTCTTCCTGGCGCGAGCCGGCCATCGACCGGCGCAGCACCGCCTGCGCGCGTGCGACGACTTCGGCAGGGTTGAACGGCTTGACCACGTAGTCGTCGGCGCCGATGCGCAGGCCGGTCAGCTTGTCGATGTCCTGGTCGAGCGCGGTCAGCATGATGACGGGCGTGTCGCCGCGGTGGCGGATCTCGGCGAGCACCTTCCAGCCGTCGACGTGCGGCATCTGCACGTCGAGCAACACGAGGTCCGGCTTCAGCGACAGGTGGAGTTCGAGCGCGCGGCGGCCGTCGGCGGCGTGCACGGTGCGCAGGCCGTTGCGCGCGAAATAGGCGGTCAGGATCTCGGCGATCTCGGGTTCGTCCTCGGCGATGAGGATGAGCGCTTGCGCGCCTTGGCCGGCGCCGGGAGATGAGGGAAATTCGGGCATGGCCACTCGTTCGGATTCAGCGGGGTTCCATCGAATCGCCATACTACCGTACGGCTCTGGCGGTCGAATGGAGACGGGCGGCCACGCCCCGGCGAGACGCCGCGCCAGGGCGGCGCGTACCGTCAGTGCCCGACTTCCTTCAGCAGCGCGGCGGCCGCGAGCTTGCCGATGCCGTTCGACGCGAGCGGGCTGTCGCCCGTGATCAGTTTGCGGTCCTGATGGCAGCGGCCGGTCATGTCCTTGTTCAGCACGCGCGCGCCGAGCTTTTCGAGGCTCTGCGCGACGAGCCACGGCAGCGGGCCCGGCATGTAGCCGATGTCGAGATTCGGCCCCGTGTCGAGCGCATCCGGAAACACGCAGAGCTCGTAGTCCTTGAACGGGTAGTCCTCAGGATCTTCGTCGACGGCCGCCGACAGCAGGCATGCGGGCCCGTGACACAGCGTGATGATGTGCCGGTCCTGGTCGAGCGCCCAGCGCAGCGTGCGCTTGACGTCCTTGCTGTGCGGAATGCCGGCAAGCACGCCGTGGCCGCCGGGAATGAACACCGCGATATACGGCGAATCGGCGCCGGGATGCTGGTCGAGCACGTCGGACAGCTTGAGCGGCGTCTTCAGCTTCGGCAGGTACTTGCGGTAGGTGCTCTGCACGGCCTCGTCATCGCTCGGCATCGCCCAGAGTTCGAGCTTGGCCGGATTGCCCGACAGCGTCGCGATGTCGATCTCGAAGCCGGCCTTGTCCATGTGGTGCATCGGCAGCAGCATCTCGACCGGATGGTTGCCGGTCGAGAACATCTTGCCGTTCGTCATCAGGATGTAGCGCTCGTCGGTCGCGATCATCAGGACCTTCCACTTGCCGCCGGTGTACGGATTCGGGTAATCGGCGCCGTCGAAGTCGGTCTTCGACGACGTGTACTGCGACAGCGAATACGGCGACGGGAAATACGCGTTGTTCTCCGCCGGGTCGGCGGCGGGCGTGCGGTCCGTCTGCGTCGTGTCGGAAGTCATGGCTGCTCCTTGCTCGGGGGATGGGTTCGGATGGGGCGGGCGTGGCCGGTGGGCGTCTGCGTGAGTCGTCGCGGCGATTCCGCGGCGGCGACCTGGCGTTCCGGTCATGTCCCGGTCGTGCGGACGGGTATCTCGCAGGGACGATGCGTGTTGCGATGAATCCTACAACGCCGTTCCGCGGCGAACGCCTCCCCGAACGGGTGGGTATCCCGTACCCATCGCCGTGATACGCGTCCGGACGGCTCGCCGCCGCTTTCGACAGAGACTCGCTCCCCCCGGACAGGGGGGACGCGAAAGCCGGCCGGTCCGGTATCGTGGCCGCACGCTCGACGACCCGACCAGTCGCCCATGGAGACTTTCATGCATTCGTCATACCCGTACCCGCAAGACGAACCGGCGCCGTCCGGCCATGCGTATCCGCTGCTGATCAAGCAGTTGCTTCATGCGCCGCTGGCGACGCGGCCCGAGCAGGAGATCGTGTACGGCGACCGGGTTCGGCACGATTACTGGACGTTCCGGCATCGCATCGGGCAACTCGCGAGCGGACTGTCGTCGATCGGTGTCGGCGCGGGCGACGTCGTCGCCGTGCTGGACTGGGACAGCCATCGCTACCTGGAGTGCTACCACGCGATTCCGATGATGGGTGCGGTGCTGATGACCGCCAATGTCCGGCTGTCGCCCGACCAGTTGCTGTATACGCTCAACCATTCGGGCGCATGCATCGTGCTGGTTCACCGCGACTTCCTGCCGTTGTGGGCGGGCATGCGCGACCGGCTCGACACCGTGCGGCACGTCGTGCTGATCGCCGACGGTGACGAAGCCGGTTTGCCGGACGGTTTCACCGACGAATACGAGGCGCTCGTCGCGGCCGGTTCGCCCGATTTCGCGTTCCCCGATTTCGACGAGCAGACCCTCGCGACGACGTTCTACACGACCGGCACCACCGGCCTGCCGAAGGCGGTGGCGTTCACCCATCGGCAGCTCGTGCTGCACACGCTCGCGGGCATGGCGGCGTTGTCGAGCGCGCGCGATCGCGGCCGCGTGCATCGCGACGACGTCTACATGCCGATCACGCCGATGTTCCATGTGCACGCATGGGGAATGCCGTACATCGCGACCGCGCTCGGGCTCAAGCAGGTCTATCCGGGCCGTTATTCGCCGGACGGATTGGTCGCGCTGATTGCGCGCGAAGCGGTGACGTTCTCGCATTGCGTGCCGACGCTGCTCGCGATGATTCTCGACAGCCCGGCGTCGGCGGCGGCCGACCTGTCGGCGTGGAAGGTGATCGTCGGCGGCTCGCCGCTGTCCGACGGCCTGGCGCGGGCGGCGCTCGCGCGCGGGATCGAGGTCTACACCGGGTACGGGATGTCGGAAACCTGCCCGCTGATGACCATCGCGCAGATCGACCCGCCGCGCGCGGCCGGCGGCGCATCGGCCGACGACGACATCGCGCGCCGGACCAAGGCGGGGCTGCCGTTGCCGCTCGTCGACCTGCGCATCGTCGATGCGCAGTTTCGCGACGTGCCGCACGACGGCCGGTCGGCGGGCGAGGTCGTCGTGCGGATGCCGTGGGCGACGCAAGGCTATCTCGGCGATGCGTCGGCGTCGGCGGCGCTGTGGGCCGGCGGCTATCTGCATACGAACGACATCGGCGTGATCGATCCCGACGGCCGGCTGCAGATCACCGACCGCATCAAGGACGTGATCAAGACGGGCGGCGAATGGGTCTCGTCGCTCGAGCTCGAGAGCATCCTGTCGCGTCATCCGGCCGTGCGCGAATCGGCGGTGATCGGCGTGAAGGATGCACGCTGGGGCGAGCGTCCGCTCGCGCTAGTCGTGCTGACCGACGAACAGGCTGGCCGCGTCGAGCCGGAGGAATTGAAAGCGCATGTGAAGCAAGTGGCCGACCGCGGGCTGATCTCGCGCTATGCGGTGCCGGAACGGCTGCTGATCGTCGACGCGATCGAGAAGACGAGCGTCGGGAAGATCAACAAGCGCGCGTTGCGCGAGCGCTACCAGCCCGACTGACGAGTGCCCGGCAGCCCAGACGCCGGCGGCCAGGGCCACGCGGCTCCCCGCCCGGGGTAACCCCCCGAATGGGGGGCTGAACATCGCGCGCCGGTTCGAGAACAATGCGGGTCCCGTGTCGCGGACCGATACGCGCTGTGCGCGCCCACGCCGGTACGGACATCACCTACTTTTGACGGCCGGCGTCGAATCGTTATGCTGTTTTCGGCGCACGGCGAGACCGGGCCCGGTCGGCGGCTTCGCCGGCGGGCCGGCGGACACGCGATCAGCGCGAGGAGAACACGAACAGCATGGCGCCGATGGACAGCAGACAACCGGTTCGCCCGCCGGACCCCGATGCGATCGAAGTGCTGGTGCGCACCAAGCTGGCGCCGGCGTCGGCCCGCGGCATCGTGGCGCGCATCGCGCGGCTCGGCCGGCTCAGGCGCGGCCTCGACCGCCGGCTGACGCTCGTGAGCGCGCCGGCCGGTTACGGCAAGACCACGCTGCTGGCCGAGTGGCGCCATGCGCTGGTGGCGTCGGGCGTGAAGGTCGCGTGGGTGAGTCTCGACCAGGACGACGACAACGCGTCGATCTTCGCGTCCTACGTGGTCGCCGCGATCGCCGACACGACCGGCGGTGTCGGCGCCCGCGCGCAGCAGTTGTTGCGCGATCGCGCGCTGATTCCGCTGAAGACCGTATTCGACGAACTGCTCAACGAACTGGACAGCGCGGGCGTCGAACTGTTCCTGATGCTCGACGACTTCGATCGCCTCGCGTCGCCGGTCATCCACGACGCGATGTTCGATCTGCTGCGCTACGCGCCGTCGAACCTGCATGTCGTGCTGTCGTGCCGCTCGGCGCCCGCGTTGCCGCTCAGCTATTTCGAATCGCGCGACGAACTCGTGCGGGTGGACGAGAACGACCTGCGTTTCGACGACGCGGAGACGCGCGCGTTCTTCGAGCGGGTGGCCGGCAAGCCGCTCAATGCGGACAACGTCGGGCGTCTGCGCGCGGCGACCGAAGGCTGGGTGTCGGGCCTGCAACTGGCGGCCCTGGCGCTGCACGACGACAGCGACGCGGCGCGCGTGGCCGAGCAGGTCAGCCACGCGCGTGCCGGCATCGCCGCGTACCTGAACGAGAACGTGATGACGCAGGTGCCGGACGCGATCCGCCACTTCCTGCTGCATACGGCGGTGCTCGACCGGATGACGCCGGCGCTGTGCGATGCGCTGACCGGCCGCGACGATGCGCTCGACTGCCTCGAATGGCTAACCGCGCGCAACCTCTTCATCCGGTCGATCGACGGCGACCGCCGGCGCTACCGCTATCACGCGCTGTTCCTGCAATACCTGCGGGAGGAGCTGGCGCTGCGCGAGGCCGGCGCGGTGGCCTCGCTGCATCGCCGTGCGAGCGCGTGGTATGCGGCCGAGCGGCAATGGCCGGACGCCGTCAGGCACGCGCTCGCGGCCGGCGACTTCGATGCGGCCGCCAGCTGGGTCGAGGCGTGCGCGATGAAGCTCATCGCGTCGAGCGACGTGCGTACCGTGCTCGACTGGGTGTCGCGCCTGCCCGCGCAGGCGCTGACGGGCCGCCTGCGGTTGCGGATCGCGCATACGTGGGCGCTCGCGCTGTCGATGCAGATCGTCGATGCGCGCCGTGCGCTGGAAGCGCTGGAAGCCGACATCGCGGCCGGGCGGCTCGATACCGACACGGTTACGGCGACCGAACTGCTGGCCGTCCGCTCGCTGATCGCCGGGCTGTCGGATCACAGCATCGAATCGCTGCAGCTCGGCGAGCGCGTGCTCGCGGCCGCGCCGCCGGCCGGTTCGTGGGTCGAGCAGATCGGGCAGACGACGCTGATCTTCGGGCTCGGCTACGCGGGCCGCCTCGGCGACGTGCGGGATCTCGGCGCGCGCGCGGAACACGCGGCGTCGGGGCACGAGCCGCTTTACGCGAACGTGTACCGCCAGAACATGTCGGGCCTGGCCGAGTTCGTCGCCGGACGGCTGCACGACGCGTCGAAGACGTTCGAGACGGCGTTGCGCGCCGCCGAACGCTCGGCGGGTCGCCTGTCGGCGGCGACGGCGCTGTCGGCCGGCTATCTGTCGGCGATCTACTACGAATGGAACGACTGGGCGAAGGTGCGCGACGCGCAGGCCGACCGCTTCGACATCGCGATGCAGGCCTGTTCGCTCGGGCCGTTGCTGAGGTTCATGCAGACCGCCGCCCTGCTGCAATTCCGGTCGGGGAACGACGCGCGTGCGCACGACATGCTCGACGAAGCCGATCGCATCGCGTGCAGCCGGCAATGGCTGCGGCTGCGCGTCGCGTGCATGGCGACCGGTATCCGGCTGCATCTGGACGCTGGCCAGCCGACGCAAGCCCACCGTGTGGGGCGCGCGCTGGCGTCGCTGGTGTCGCCCGTGCCGCCGGACGAAGCGTCGAGCCACGTCGAGACGTGGCAGATGGCGCAATCCGCGCAGGCAAGGCTGCTGCTCGCCGATGCACGCGCGAACGAAGCCGCGCAGCGCATGGCGACCGTGCACGCGGTGCTGGCCGCGCGCGGGTTCGACTGGTTCGCGGCGCAGGCCGCCGTGTTGCATGCGATCGCGCTCGACCACGCGGGCGACGAGAGCGCGGCGCTCGCGGCGTTCGCGCGTGCGCTCGAATACGGCCAGGGCAACGGACTCGTCCGTACCTTCGTCGACGAAGGCGCGGCGGCCGAGCGCTTGCTGGCGCGCATGCAGAAGCGTGCCGACCGCTTTCCGGCAGTGGGCGCGTGGTATCTGCGCGACCTGGCCCGTGCGTTCGACGCGCAGCGGGCGTCGGGCGGGGCACCGGCCACGCGGCCGGGTGCGACCGGCAACCTCAGCGCGCGGGAGCTCGAGATCCTCGACTACGTCGCGCGTGGCCTGTCGAACAAGGAAATCGCCCGCGCGCTGCGCGTCGCGCCGGAGACGATCAAGTGGCACCTGAAGAACATCTTTGAGAAGCTCAACGTGACGTCGCGCATCCAGGCGGTGCGCAGCGGGCTGGCGCTCGATCCGTCACGAGTGCGGCGCGACGACGAATGACGCGCTGCCGCCCGCGTCAGCGGTGCGCGGCGAACGCGGCCACGATCTCGTCGATCGCCGCACGGATGCGCGCGGTGTGGCGCAGGTCGCGGTGCGTGACGAGCCAGACCTCGTACGGCGACGCCCGCATGCGGTCCGGCCAGATCCGCGCGAGCCCGTCGCGCTCGCCCATGTGAACCGGAATCTCGCCGACGCCGAGGCCCGCACGCAGCGCCGCACGCAGCATCAGGTTCGAGTTCGTCCGTGTGACGATGCGGCCACCGTCGATCGGTTCGCCGGCGAGGGTCGGCTTGCGGCTGGCGTCGATGTACGGCTGGTAGACGGCGAGGTCGTGGCCCGCGAACGCGCGGCCGCGCTCGGGCTCGCCGTGCCGGTGCAGATAGTCGGGCGACGCGAACAGGCCCATGTCCCAGCACGCCAGCCGGCGCGCGACCAGATCGGGGTTCTCGGGCCGCACCGTGCGGATGGCGATATCGGCTTCGCGTTTGGCGAGATTCAGGATGTGGGTCGACGTGTTCAGCGCGACGGAGACGTCGGGATGTTTCGCGTGCAGCCGTGCGATCGACGGCATCACGAACTCGATCGCGAGCGCGTCGGTCGTCGTGATCTTCACCTCTCCGGCGAGCCGCCGGTCGACCCCCTGCGTCAGCCGCACCAGCTCGTGCGCATGCTGCTCCATCGCCTCGGCGGCGCGCAGCGCCAGTTCGCCGACCGGCGTGGGCAGATAGCCTTTCGACGAACGCAGGAACAGCGTCGCGCCGAGCATGTGCTCGAGCGTCGCGAGCCGCCGCCCGACCGTCGCCTGATCGACGCCGAGCGTCTGCGCCGCGCGGCGCAGCGTGCGTTCGCGATGGATCGCGAGAAAGACGCGCGCGTCGTCCCAGTTCATCGTGTGTCCCGACTGATGCA
Organism: Burkholderia sp. CpTa8-5; assembly: GCF_017815045.1. Classification (NCBI taxonomy): domain Bacteria; kingdom Pseudomonadati; phylum Pseudomonadota; class Betaproteobacteria; order Burkholderiales; family Burkholderiaceae; genus Burkholderia; species Burkholderia sp. CpTa8-5. Next base: position 104,695 of record NZ_JAGIQD010000008.1, on the reverse strand, counting down.
TTTTTGCATTCCCCGACCGGTAATTCGCTGCGTGCCCGCGCGCGGCATCGCCCATAGACTGGCTTCACCTACATGGCGATGCCGCGATTCGGGGATGGCCTGCGAATCGGCCGCGCATCGACGAACGTTGAGGATCATATCGTGATTGATGACGCGAACCCCCTGCCCACCCACATGACCGCGATCGAAATCGTGCGGCCCGGCGGCCCCGACGTGCTCGTGCCGGCGACCCGCGCCGTACCGGTGCCGGGCCCCGGCGACGTGCTGATCCGGATTCACGCGGCCGGCGTCAACGGCCCGGACGTATTCCAGCGCAAGGGGCTGTACGATCCGCCGCCCGGCGCGTCCGACATTCCCGGCCTCGAGATCGCCGGCGAGGTCGTCGCGGTCGGCCGCGACGTCACGCGGTTCGCCGTCGGCGATCGCGTCTGCGCGCTGATTCCCGGCGGCGGCTATGCGGAATACGCGGTAGCGAACGAGAGCAACACGCTCGCGATTCCCGACGGCCTCGGGATGGCCGAGGCAGCGGCGCTGCCGGAGACCTTCATGACGGTCTGGCTGAACCTGTTCCAGCGCGGCCGGTTTTCCCCCGGTGAAAGCGTGCTGATCCACGGCGGCGCGTCAGGCATCGGTACGACGGCGACGATGCTCGCGAAGGCGTTCGGCGCGGCGACGATCATCACCACCGTCGGGTCGGACGCGCAGCGCGACGCGAGCATGTGGCTCGGCGCGGATCTCGCGATCGACTATCGCAGCGAGGATTTCGTCGAGGCGGTCGCGCGCTTCACGGGCGGCAAGGGCGTCGACGTGATCGTCGACATCATCGCGGGCGACTACGTCGCGCGCAATTTCGCGGCGGCCGCGATGAACGGGCGCATCGTGCAGATCGGCGTGATCAATGGCCCCGCGAAGGAGCTCGACCTGTTTCCGATGCTGACGAAGCGGCTCACGCACATCGGCTCGACGCTGCGCTCGCGCACTTACGCGGAGAAGGCGCAGATCATTCGCGAGCTCGAGGAGGCCGTGTGGCCGCTGATCCGGCAAGGCACGGTCAAGCCTCAGGTCTATCGGCTGTTCGATTTGCGCGACGCGCGCGCGGCGCACGAGCTGATGGATTCGGGACGGCATATCGGCAAGATCGTGCTGGCGACGCCGGCCGCGGATCGTGCGCTTCGGGCTGCCATCGACGCAAACGCCAAGCATTCCACATGATCCGCGGACGCTTCAGCCCCCCGGTCGGGGGGCTGAAGCCGCGGCGGGGATGGCCCGACAATCGGGGCACCGAATGCGTCGCCGCGCCCCGCCGGCGCGTCGCGTGGATGCAGCACCGGACTGGACGATGAGTCGAAATGGACATGCTCGAGAACATGCGGACGTTCGTTCGCGTCGTGCAGGCCGGCAGCTTCTCCGCCGTGGCGAAGCAGACCGATGTCGCGACCGCGCAGGTGTCGCGGGCCGTCGCGAGCCTGGAGGCGTATGCGCAGATTCGTCTGTTGAACCGGACCACCCGGAAAATCGCGCTGACCGACAGCGGGCGCCGCTATTTCGAGCGTCTGCAATCGATCCTCGGCGATGTCGACCAGGCGAATGCCGAGGCCCGGAACGCGCTGGTCCGCCCGTACGGACGCTTGCGCGTGCATACGATGCCGGGGCTCGGGCAGAGCCATGTGACCGCGTTGGCTGTCGCCTATCGGGCGCGCTTTCCCGAAGTCGCCATCGAGATGACCTATTCGCAACGGATGCCCAATCTCGTCGAGGAAGGCTACGACGTGTCGGTCGTCACGGCCGCGAGCCTGCCTGATTCCGCCTGCATCGCGCATTCATGCGGCACGTCGTTCAGCGTACTGGTCGCGTCGCCGGCCTACCTGGCCCGCCACGGCGTGCCGTCCGCGCCCGCCGACCTGGCACGCCATACCTGCCTGCGCCTCGATACGCCGGCCGAAGCGAACGACGAATGGCTGCTGCACGGTCCCGGCGGCCAGACCGCGTCGCATGCGGTCACGGCCGCACCGTTCCATGCGAATGCGCCGGAGGCGCTGTCGATCGCGCTGCGCGCGGGGCTGGGCATCGGCTCGCTGGCGATCTATTCGGCGATCGACGACCTGCGCAGCGGGCGGCTCGTGCGCGTGCTGCCGGACTACCGGTTGACGATGCTCGACGTGTACGCGATGTATGCGTCGCGCCGCTTCGTGGACGCGAAGGTCCGCACCTTCGTCGAGCATCTGCGCTTGGGGTTGTCGCCCGCGCTGAAAGCCGACGCCCGCGCGCTCGACGCGCTCGCGGCGCCGCGCGGCCGCGAGCGTGCCCGTGCCCGTGCGGTGGCCGGTGTCACGGCCTGACGGCCGGCCCATCCGTCGTACCCGTTGTACCCGTTCGTTCCTGTCGAGGAGAATCCGATGAAGTCCCGTTTTGCAATCGTCGTTGCAGGTTTCGTTGCGTTGTCGCCGCTGGCCGGTCACGCGCAGTCCGCCGCACCCACCGCGCCCGCCGAGCAGGCGGCCGCGTCGCCGCGAGCGGCGAAGAAGGCCGAACGCGCGACCGACCGCGCATTCGCGAAGAAGGTTCGGCAGGCCATCGTGAGGGCGCCCGGCGTGGGCAATGCGCAGGTCACCGTGTTCGCGAAGGCGAAGACGGGCGACGTGACACTGGCCGGGAAGATCGCCGACGAGTCGCAGGACCGGGCCGCGGTGGACGCGGCCCGCCAGGTACCGGGCGTGACGTCGGTGAAGAGCAAGCTCCAGTTACGCCTGGAGGGTGGCCAGTAACGGGTAGGGTTGACGGCATCGGGTGCATGTCTTTGCGGGTCTCGTCGTGTAAAGAATCCACGGCGAAGGCTCGGGAAGGCACGCACCCGTGCCGGCTGCGACGCGTCCCGCCGGTGGCAGGGGCGTCAGATGCGACCGAGCAGCACCAGTATCACGACAATGACGACGATCAGCCCGACGGTGCCCGACGGCCAGTAGCCCCAGCTTCGGCTATGCGGCCATGCAGGAAATGCTCCGATGAGCAGCAGAATCAGAACGATGATGAGGATCGTACCGAGCATCGCATCCCTCCTGGATTTATTCGACACGGGGTGGGCTGACGCAATTCGCGTGCCGCGGGGGGCCGATCGTTCCGTAGGGCGCCGCTGTCGCATCGGACGGTGCGCGGGGGCGACCGGGATTACGCGCCGGCCTCCGTGCCGGCGGTGTCCGGCCAGAGCAGGGCCTGGGCGACGACGACGTGATCGCCGTTGAAAGTGGCGGCGGGCGAGCCGTACAGGCGATAGCCGAGCGCCAGCGCATCCGACACACGGTGGCAAAACGTGGCGTCGTCCTTGCCCGTCAGCAAGCGATAGCGGGGCAGGTCGTTGGGCGGGGAAGACGACATGGGCGGGACTCCTGTGAAGGGGGCGGATCGGGCAGTATAAGTCGGACAAACCCACGCCATCTACGAAACCAGGGTGGGCATTTACCTCATGAATGCTCCCTCATTCAATAAATAAATTTTAAAAATGGCCGTCCGCTCGCTATGCTGAATCCTTCACTCAGGCGGGCATGCAATGGCTGAACTCTTTCTGGTACGGCACGGGCAGGCGTCGTTCGGCACCGACGACTACGACCGGCTGTCCGCGGCGGGCGACCAGCAGGGCGTGTGGCTCGGCGAATACTTCGCGCGGCAGGGCCTGACGTTCGACCGCGTGATTTGCGGCACGATGAACCGCCATGCGCAGACGGTCGCCGCGATTCTGCGCGGGATGGGCCGCGAAGGCGTCGTGGTCGATCGCCATCCGGGCCTGAACGAATACGATTTCCACGGGCTGTTCGCGGCAGCCGCCAGCGACTATCCGGAGATCGCGCGGCTCTCGGCCGGCTCGATGAAGGAACACTTCCGCGCGCTCCGGCAGGTGCTGCAGCTGTGGACCGAGGACAAGCTCGGCGAGGCGGCCCCCGAAACCTGGGCCCATTTCCAGCAGCGCGTGGCCGACGCGCGCGCGGCGATCCGCGAGGGCGGCGGCCAGCGCGTGCTCGCGGTGAGTTCCGGCGGCCCGATCGCGGTCACCGTGCAGCAGGTGCTCGCCGCGCCGCCGTCGAGCGCGATCGCGCTGAACCTGCAGATCCGCAACAGCAGTCTTTCGCAGTTTTTCTTCAACGCCGAGGCGTTCCACCTCGCGTCGTTCAACGGCATCCCGCATCTGGAGGACCCCGAACGACACGCGCTGCGCACCTACGGCTGACCCACGAACGATCGCGACGATGACGAATCCTTCCCAGCAACTCGACGTAGCCCGCCTTACGCGCTATCTGGAAACCCACGTGCCGGGCTTCGAAGGCCCGGTCGACACGGAGAAGTTTGCCGGCGGCCAGTCGAATCCGACTTTCCTGCTGAATGCGAAGAGCGGCCGCTACGTGCTGCGCCGCCAGCCGCCGGGCGAACTGCTGAAATCCGCGCACGCGGTCGACCGCGAATTCCGCGTGCTCACCGCGCTGTCGGGCACCGCGGTGCCGGTCGCGCACCCGTATCACCTCTGCGTTGACCGCGACGTGATCGGCAGCCTGTTCTACGTGATGAGTTTCGAGGACGGCCGGATCTTCTGGGACCCCGCGCTGCCGGAACTGCCGAAGGCCGAGCGCGCGACCTGCTACGACGCGCTGCTGCAGACGATGGCCGCGCTGCACGACGTCGATGTCGACGCGGTGGGCCTCGCCGACTACGGCCGGCCGGGCAACTACTTCGAGCGGCAGATCGGCGTGTGGACGAAGCAGTATCGCGCGGCCGAAACCGGGCGCCTCGACGCGATGGAGACGCTGATCGACTGGCTGCCGAAGGCATGCCCCGAGGACACGGGCCGGCCGGCGCTGGTGCACGGCGACTTCCGGATCGACAACCTGATGTTCGCGCGGGACGGCTATCGCGTGCAGGCCGTGCTCGACTGGGAACTGTCGACGCTCGGCAACCCGCTCGCCGATCTCGCGTACTTCTGCATGTGCCTGCGGCTACCGTCCGGCGGCCAGGTGCGCGGGCTCGCGGGCCAGCATCGTGCCGAACTCGGCATTCCGGACGAAGCGGCGATCGTCGCGCGCTACTGCGAACTGCGCGGCATCGCGCCGATCCGCGACTGGCATTTCTACCTCGCCTTCAGTTTCTTCCGGCTAGCGGCGATCGCGCAGGGCGTGAAGGCGCGCGCGTTGCAGGGCAACGCATCGAGCGAGCAGGCGCTGCGCGTCGGCGAAATGGCCGGCCGGCTGGCCGAACTGGCCGTCGGCGTGATCGACGCGCATCGCTGATATCGCCACTCGGCGACACGACAACTCAATCAATGGAGGAGCACAGCAACATGGCAACGAATCTGTTCGACCTGACGGGCAAGATCGCGCTGGTGACGGGCGCGAGCCGCGGCATCGGCGAGGAAATCGCCAAGCTGCTCGCGGAGCAGGGCGCGTACGTGATCGTGTCGAGCCGCAAGCTCGACGACTGCCAGGCCGTGGCCGACGCGATCGTCGCGGCGGGCGGCCGCGCCGAGGCGCTGGCGTGCCACGTCGGGCGCCTGGAGGACATCGCCGCGACGTTCGAGCACATCCGCGGCAAGCACGGCCGCCTCGACATCCTCGTGAACAACGCGGCCGCGAACCCGTATTTCGGGCACATCCTCGATACCGATCTCGCCGCGTACGAGAAGACCGTCGACGTGAACATCCGCGGCTACTTCTTCATGTCGGTCGAAGCCGGCAAGCTGATGAAGACACACGGCGGCGGCGCGATCGTCAACACGGCATCGGTGAATGCGCTGCAGCCGGGCGACCGGCAAGGCATCTACTCGATCACGAAGGCGGCCGTCGTCAACATGACGAAGGCGTTCGCGAAGGAATGCGGGCCGCTCGGCATCCGCGTGAACGCGTTGCTGCCGGGGCTCACGAAGACCAAGTTCGCGGGTGCGCTGTTCGCGGACAAGGACATCTACGACGCGTGGATGACGAAGATCCCGCTGCGCCGCCACGCGGAGCCGCGCGAAATGGCCGGCACCGTGCTGTATCTCGTGTCGGACGCGGCGAGCTACACGAACGGCGAATGCATCGTCGTCGACGGTGGCCTGACGATCTGAGCGCACGATGAGACTCGACAGCTACGCCGGCCAGGCCGTGATGATCACCGGCGCCGCGAGCGGCTTCGGCGCGCTGCTCGCGAGCGAGCTCGCCGCGATGGGTGCGCGGCTCGCGCTCGGCGACCTGAACGGCGATGCGCTCGAACGCGTGGCCGCGCCGCTGCGCGCGGCCGGCGCTGACGTCGTCGCGCAGCACTGCGACGTGCGCGTCGAAACGGACGTCGCATCGCTGGTGCATGAGGCCGTCGCGCGCTTCGGGCGGCTCGACGTCGGCATCAACAACGCGGGCATCGCCCCGCCGATGAAGGCGCTGATCGACACCGACGAAGCCGATCTCGACCTGAGCTTCGCGGTGAATGCAAAAGGCGTGTTCTTCGGGATGAAGCACCAGATCCGCCAGATGCTCGCGCAGCGCGAGGGCGTGATCCTGAACGTCGCGTCGATGGCCGGGCTCGGCGGCGCGCCGAAGCTGGCCGCGTATGCGGCGTCGAAACATGCGGTGGTCGGGCTCACGAAGACGGCCGCGCTCGAATACGCGCGCCACGGCATCCGCGTGAACGCGGTGTGCCCGTTCTACAGCACGACGCCGATGGTTACCGACAGCGAGATCGGCGAGCGCCAGGATTTTCTGGCGCAGGGCTCGCCGATGAAGCGGCTCGGCCGGCCCGACGAAATCGTCGCGACGATGCTGATGCTGTGCGCGCAGGAAAACACGTATCTGACCGGGCAGGCCGTCGCCGTCGACGGCGGCGTCTCGGCCTTCTGAACCGAACGAACGGAATACGGAATCTCGAGGAGTCGATCATGGACTTTGGCTACACCCCGAAAGTGGAAGCACTGCGCGAACGCGTGAGCGCATTCATGGATGCGCACATCGTGCCGCGTATCCGCCAGTGGAACGAAGAGGTGCACGCCGGCAAGTATCCGGTGTCGTTCATGGAGGAACTGAAGGAGCGCGCGAAAGCGGAGGGGCTGTGGAACCTGTTCCTGCCGCACCTGAAGGACGACGAGCCCGGCATGGGCCTGACGAACCTCGAATACGCGCCGCTCGCCGAAATCATGGGGCGCGTGAGCTGGGCGTCGGAAGTGTTCAACTGCAATGCGCCGGACACCGGCAACATGGAGCTGCTGCACATGTTCGCGACGCCCGAGCAGCGCGAACAGTGGCTGCTGCCGCTGCTGCGCGGCGAAATCCGCTCGGCGTTCGCGATGACGGAGCCCGACGTCGCGTCGTCGGATGCGACCAACATCACGACACGCATCGAGCGCGCGGGCGACGAGTACGTGATCAACGGCCGCAAGTGGTTCATCACGAACGCCGCGCATCCGAACTGCAAGATCTTCATCGTGATGGGCAAGACCGATCCCGAGGCCGAGTCGCACCAGCAGCAGAGCATGATCCTCGTGCCGCGCGACACGCCGGGCGTGACGGTCGTGCGCAACATCACGGTGGTCAATCACCACGCGCCGGAAGGGCACTGCGAGATCACGTTCGACAACGTGCGCGTGCCGGCGCGCAACCTGCTCGGCGAGGAAGGCAGCGGCTTCGCGCTCGCGCAGGCGCGCCTCGGGCCGGGCCGCATTCACCACTGCATGCGCTCGATCGGCGCGGCCGAGCTGGCGCTGGAGCTGATGGTCGACCGCGCGCAGTCGCGCGTCGCGTTCGGCAAGCCGCTGAACCGGCACGGCACGGTCGGCGAATGGATCGCGCGCTCGCGTATCGAGATCGACCAGGCACGCCTGCTGGTGCTGAAGGCCGCGTGGATGATCGACAAGGTCGGCGCGAAGGCCGCGCGCAAGGAGATCTCGATGATCAAGGCGCTCGTGCCGACCGTTTATACGGACGTGTGCGATCGCGCGATGCAGGTATTCGGCGCAGCGGGCCTGAGCCCCGATACGCCGCTCGCCGACCTGTGGACCTGGGGCCGCGCGCTGCGCTTCGCCGACGGCCCGGACGAGGTGCACCTGCAGGCGATCGCGCGGATGGAGATCAAGGGCGGCGAACCCGGTGCGACCGCGCCGTACCTGACGCCGCCGCCGCGCGGCTGAGCGGGGCGACATGGACGAACGAATGGCGCCCGCCGTAAGATCTCGGCAAGGAGATCCGGCGATGCGCCTTTCGAAGATTGATCTGAACCTGTTCGTCGTATTCGAGGCGATCTACAACAAGCGCAACCTGACGCGCGCGGCCGAGGTGCTGAACCTCACGCAGCCGGCCGTCAGCAACGCGCTGGCGCGGCTGCGCAAGACGCTGAACGATCCGCTGTTCGTCAGCACGCCGGCCGGGATGATGCCGACGCCGATGGCCGAGAACATCGTCGGCCGCGTGCGCGAGGCGCTGCAACTGCTCGATTCGAGCGCGCACGAAGGCGACGTGTTCGATCCGGCTTCGTCCGAGCGCGTGTTCCGGCTCAGCATGAGCGACCTGACCGAAGCGCTGCTGCTGCCGGCGCTCGGCGAGCTGCTACAGACGCATGCGCCCGGCATGCACGTGCGCAGCTACACGATGGACCGCCGCGAGGTCGCGACCGCGCTCGCGAACGGCTCGGTCGACATCGCGATCGACGCGCCGCTGATCGGCGATCCGCATCTGCACCAGGCGCTGCTCGTGCAGGACCGCTACGCGTGCATGATCCGCGACGATCATCCGTTCAAGGGCGACACGCTGACCCTGGACGACTACCTGTCGATGGGGCACATCCACGTATCGAGCCGCCGCAAGGGCAGCGGGCACGTCGACGCGGAACTGACGCGGCTCGGGCTGCGCCGCAACATCCAGATGCGCGTGCAGCACTACATGGTCGCGCCGCTGATCGCGATGCGCGGCGATCTCGCGCTGACGGCGCCGCTGCGGCTGCTGCAGCGCTATCCGGCGCGCATTCTGGAACTGCCGTTCGAGATGCCGGGACTCGATTACTTCTGCTACTGGCATCGCAGCGCCGATCAGGATCAGGGCAGCCAGTGGCTGCGCGGGCAGCTGATGGCGCTGATGGGCGGGATGGGGAAGGGGCGGTAAAGGGTGGCGTGCGCGTCGCCCGTTCGCCCGTGCTTGTCGGCTCAATACGAATCGTCGTCGAAGCGAGACGACGCCGGCCGGCGCTTCATGTCCTTCAGCCAGCGCCTGACCTGATCCGGATCCTCGAACTCGCGCAGCGCGACGCTCAGGTCCTGGTTGCTCCGCTGCGTGCCGGCGATGTCGCGCGTCAGCATGCGCAGCACGGTATCGGGCGCGACCTTGGTGGACGACGCGATCCCGTACGTGCGCCGGAAGTCGTTCTCGACGTGCACGATCTCCTGATCGAGTTCGCGCAGCTGTTCCTCGAGGATACCGTTGTAGCGCGTGAGCCGCGCCTCGCCGAGGCCGTCGATCGCACGCCGGTCGATCTGCTCGATCTCCAGCTGGAGTTCGAGCAGCTGCAGCAGGTTGCCCTTCTCGTAAGCGCGATTGACCCGCTGCATCAGCACGGTTTTGCGTTGTTGCTCCTGCGGATCGGTTTCGCGATCGGGATGCAGCGCGCTGGCGAGCTTGCGATAGATCTCGCGGATCGATTTGTTCGATTCGGCTTGCTCGGCTTCGATCCGGGCCTGGGCGGCCGATTGCTTCGGTGCTTTCTTGCGCTTCGCGCGCTGCGCCTCGCGGGCCGCGTGGGCGGCCATGTCGCGCTCGAACTGGGCGTCGAGTTCGGCCTGCATCCGCTCGGCAAGCTCGTCGGGCGACAGAGCGTCCAGATTTTCCGGCTGTTCGGGCTCGGGTGCCTGTCTCGGCTTCGTCGGTTCAGGCGCAGCCGCTGCGCCGCCGCCGCCGCCGTCGCGGGACGCGGCATGCCGGTTGTAAATAACCTTCAGCGCCGCGTCGTCGCTGGCGTTCAGCAAATCACCCGCCATATCGGCGATCAGGTCCGACAGCGCGCGCTGCTCGGCTTTGCTCAGGCCTTTCTGCAGGAACGCGTCGTCGAGCAGATGGATCAGTCGGATGCGCAGCGCCGTCGCTTCCTGTTCGAGCGGCAACAGGCCGTGGACGAACTTCTTCTGGAACGCCGGCATCACGGCTTCCCACGCGCCGAGCCGCTCGCGCCGCGTCTCGATCTGCTCGACGAGCGCATTGAACGTTTGCTGGGCTTTCGACAGGCTGGCTGTCTCGTGGCCGGGTGCGATGGCGACCGCGGCACCGCGACGTGCGGTCATGATGAGTGTCCTCCGGCCGCGGCGGGACGCGCGGCAGGCCGGTATTTTAGCCGCATGCCTGCGGGGCGGCGCGGAATGGGGTGCTTCCCCGTAGCGATCGGCGGCGCGTCGGCGCTTCACGGCGGGCACGGCCAGCGCGCCGGAATCCGCGCCCGGTGCACCGTTCGGCCCATCGGCCCGTCAGTCGCCGAACAACTGCCCCTGCCCGGACATCACGCGTTCGAAATCGTCGCGCAGGAACGGCAGGATCGCATCGGCGACGGGCTGAAGCTGGCGGCTCAGATAGAACGCATAGTCGATCGGCGAGCGCATCGTTTCGAGCGGCTCGGGGCCGGCCGTCGTCATCACGTAGCTGATCCAGCCGCCGCGCTGATATTGCAGCGGCCGGCCCTGCGCATGATTGAACTCGTCGGCGATGCGCGCCGCGCGCACGTGGGGCGGCACGTTCCGTTCGTATTCGCGCAGCGGCCGGCGCACGCGCTTGCGGTACACGAGCTGATCGTCGAATTCGCCGGCCAGCGTGCGGCGTACGTAGTCGCGAATGAAATCCTGGTACGGTTCGAGCCTGAACACGCGCCGGTACAACTCGCGCTGAAACTGCTGCGCGAGCGGCGTCCAGTCGGTGCGCACCGTTTCGAGCCCCTTGAACACGAGGTCCTCGCCGCCGTCGGCCGTCGCCGCGAGGCCGGCGTACCGCTTCTTGCTGCCTTCTTCCGCACCGCGCACGGTCGGCATCAGGAAGCGGCGGTAATGCCGCTCGTATTGCAGCTCCAGCGCGCTGTCCAGTCCGAACTGTTCGCGCAGATGGGCTTGCCACCAGCGGTTCACGTGCTCGACGAGCGCGCGACCCTTGGCGCCGGCTTCGTCGTCGTCATGCGCGCGGCCGAGCCACACGAACGTCGAATCGGTATCGCCGTAAATCACTTCGTAACCCTGAGCTTCGATCAGTTGACGCGTGCGGTGCATGATCTCGTGGCCGCGCATCGTGATCGACGACGCGAGGCGCGGGTCGAAGAAGCGGCAGCCCGTCGAGCCGAGCACGCCGTAAAACGAATTCATGATGATCTTCAGCGCCTGCGACAGCGGCGCGTTGCGCTGCCGCTTCGCGTCGTCGCGGCCTTCCCACACGCGGCGCACGATGTCGGGCAGGCAGTGTGCGGTGCGCGAGAAACGCGCGCCGAGAAAACCGGGCACCGATGCGTCGTCGCCGGGATGCGCGAGCCCCTCGATCAGGCCGACCGGATCGATCAGGAACGTGCGGATGATCGACGGATAGAGGCTCTTGTAGTCGAACACGAGCACCGAGTCGTACAGCCCGGGGCGCGAATCCATCACGAAGCCGCCGGGGCTGTTCTGCCCCGTCACGTCGCCGAGGTTCGGCGCGACATAGCCGAGTCGATGCATGCGCGGCAGGTACAGGTGCGTGAACGCCGCGACCGACCCGCCGGTGCGATCGGCAGCCAGCCCCGTGACGCTCGCGCGTTCGAGCGCGAAGGACAGCAGGTCGGCCTTGTCGAAGATGCGCGTGACGAGCTCGCAATCCTTCAGGTTGTAGCGCGCGAGCGCGGGCTTGTCGTGATCGAAGCGGCGCTGGATCTCGTCCATCCGCTGGTACGGATTGTCGATCGACTTGCCTTCGCCGAGCAGCGATTGCGACACGTATTCGAGGCTGAACGACGGGAAGGTCCACGTCGCGGATTTCAGCATGTCGATGCCGTCGAGGATCAGCCGGCCGGCCGCGCCCGCGAAGAAGTGGTCGGGCTGCTGACCGTGCGCGCGCCAGTCGAGCACGCTGCCGCCGCGCCCGAGTTTCAGCGGCACGCCGTATTGCTCCGCGTGCGCGTGCAGGATGCGCAGGTCGAACTGCACGAGATTCCAGCCGATCACCGCGTCGGGCTCGTGCTCGTCGAACCAGTCGTTGAGCCGCGCGAGCATCGTGGCGCGGCTGTCGCAGTAGTCGAGGTTGAAGTCCAAGGCGCCTGCGCTGCCGCTTGCGTCGCCGTTCGGCGGCCCGAGCATGTAGACCTGTCGTTGCCCGCAGCCTTCGAGCGCGATCGAGTACAACTCGCCGTGGACGCTGGTTTCGATGTCGAGCGACACGCAGCGGAGCGTCGGGCGGTAACCGGTTGCGGGCTTCAGCTCGCCGCCGGTGAGCGTGCCGTCGGGGCCGGGTTGCCCGCGAAACTGCACGCACGCCGTGATGAAGCGCTCCATCGCGTAGCGGTCGGGCGGCTGCACGTCGGCTTCGTAGACGTCGACACCGGCGGCGGCGAGCCGCTTCTGCAGCCCGGACAGATGGCGATAGCGCTTGCAATAGAGGCCGACGACGGGGCGCTGCCGGAAGTCGCGCAGCGCGAGCGGGCGCAACTCGGCCTCGCGCTCGCCGGCCAGCGTGCGTTCGGCGAGCGCCTGCTGTTCGGCCGGAATGAACGCGACGGCTTCCTGCGGGCGCAACCGTACGCGGCGCGGACCGTGTTCGGTTGCCAGCCAGAACTCGATCTCGATGCCGGATGCGGTGTCCCGCCAGTGGCGGGTGAGGATGAAACCCTGCTCGAACGCCGTCAAAACGCTTGCTCGTCGTGGATGCTCAGGCGGCGGATTTTAGCGCCTGGAAGCGCTTCGCGCCGGCGGCGGTCGTCTGGCATCAGGTGGCAGGAAGGCGGAGCGCGACGCGCCATCCCGTCTGGGCCGCATCGATCGACTGCAGCAACCAGCGGCGCGCGGCGATCGTATTGCGCTTCTGCGTGACGTATTCGTCTACCGCGAGTTCAAGGGTATCGTCGCCGACGCGGGACAGTGTCGCGGCGGCGCCGGAGCCGTCCGCGAATTCGATGACGGCGGGATGCGGCTGGGCGGTGCGCGGCGCATCGCGGTCGAGCGTCACGATGCTGCCCGGGTAGAGGTGCGAATGGTTTGTCCGCAGCAGGACGGCAGTGGGCATGAAAAGCGCTCCGGAAAACGCCGGCCTGGGCGACGTGAGCCGGCTTCCGGAGCCTACATGAAGGTGAGCGTTTGCGGGATCATGGCTGGCAGACGCCAGGATGTGCGGTGCCTGAGGCCAGACTCGAACCGGCACCCCCTCAAACATGCCCCTCATGCTCGATCGCCCGTCCCGGCGACGAGCGCGCGGCGACCTGCATCGGCACCCCCGACACCCTCGCCGCCCGCTTCGCCCACATCGCCGTCAGAATCGGCACGAGAATCGCCGTCACGAGGCACGCGGTTGCGACGATCGCCGTCGCCGCCGGCACCATCGGCTTGAACTTCGGGATCATCTCGCCGATGATCGCCGGGTTCGCGACCGCGGCGCCGGCCGTCGACGACGCGGCCAGCCCGGCCGTCCCGTTGCCGCCGCCCAGGAACTTGTCCGCCAGAATCAACGGCACGCCCGTCACGACGATCACCGCGAGCCCGAGCGCGATACCCGGCAGCCCGCTCTTCACGATCACGTTCAGATCGATGCCGTTGCCGAGCGCGAAGCCGAAGAACGGGATCAGCGGATGGACGCAGCGCCCGAACAAGTCGCGCAGCTGCACATCGAGATTGCCGAGCGTGAAGCCGATCAGGAATGGCAGCACCGCGCCGACGAAAAGCCGCGTCTCGAACACCGCGACGCCGGCCGCGCCGAGAATCAGCATGCTGACGAGCGGCCCCGATTCGATCGACATCAACACGAACGCACCGGCTTCTTCCTTGGTGCCGTATTGCTGCATCACGGCCGCATAGAGGCCGCCGTTGGTCATGTCCATCGACGTCGTGATCGCGAGCAGCGACAGGCCCGCGAACAGGCCCGTGCGGATACCGTCGTCGGGGATGAACCGCGCGGCGATCAGCGTCGCGAGCCATGCGACCACGATCTTCGTCGCGAGCAGCGTGCCCGATTTGCGCAGCACGACGCCCGTCGCGCGCAGGTCGATCGTCGCGCCCATGCAGAAGAACCAGACGGCGAGGATCGGCACCGTGCCCGCGATCAGGCCGTTGGTGAACGAGCCGAAGTACTTCCCGGCGTTCGGGGCGAACGTGTGCACGCACGCGCCCAGCAGCATCGGGACCAGCATGAGCCCGCCCGGAATGCGGTCGATGGCCTGTTTCAGCTTCACGTCTCCTCCGTGGACGTCGATGCGTCCCGTTGTCGAATGATGTCTGCTGACTGACTATAGGACATGATTCGGAACGGTGGTCCGTTTTTATGCGCTTCGATGGTCGTCGTATCATCCGGAAGCGACGACCGTCGCGCAGGATTGAGCGAGTGCCGGCCGCGAACCGGCAAACCGAGAAAACGATAGGGCGTAGCGGGCGAATGATGAAGATGAAAACGACGATGCGCATCGGCATCGCGATGCTGGTGCTCGGTGCGAGCGTGGGCGCGAACGGCGCGCACGCAAAGAGCGCGGTCGATTGCGGGAAGCTCGACGCGGCCACGAGCGGCCCGGACGACAACTTTCGGCCGCCGGCGTCCGGCACGGTCGTCGGCACGGGGCGCGCGTATTTCTACTCTGCGCCCGACGCGCAGTGCATCACGAAGCGTACCTTCATCGTTCCTGGCGATTCGGTGACCGTCTACAAGTCGCACGGGCGCTGGTACAACATCATGTACGTGAACGGCAAGACCGGCGACGACGTCGAAGGATGGGTCGAGCAGGATCGCGTGCGCGTCGGCGGTCAATACGGCGCGCAGTAGTCGCCTTCGGCGTCGCCGCTACACCGTCGCCCATGCGACGTCGCGCTTCAGGTTCTTCGCGCGCAGCGGCCGCTGGTACAGGTATCCCTGCGCGTACTGGATCCCGATCGCATGCAGCGCGCGATGCTGGGTTTCCGTCTCCACGCCTTCCGCGATGATCTTCATGCCGTAGTGGTGCGCGACGGTCGCGATCCCTTCGATCAGCTTCGCGCTGCCGCTGTCCAGTTGCGAGACGAACTGTCGATCGATCTTCACGTAGTCGAAAGGGAAGCGCGACAGCATGTCGAGATTGCTGTGATGCGTGCCGAAATCGTCGATCGCGAACTTCGCGCCTTTGGATCGCAGCGCCTGGAAGATCTCGGTGGTGCGCGCGTTCTTCTCGAGCAGGATGCGCTCGGTGACTTCGAGCACCAGCGTGAAGCCGGGCGGCAGCGCGCGGATCGTTTCCTCGACGACGGCCACGAACCGCGCGCGCTCGAGATCCCGCGGCGCCACGTTCACGGCGATGCGCAGCGGCGCGGACGGCGTCAGCGCGGTCAGCTCGGACACCGCCGTGCGCAACACGAATTCGGTGACCTTCGGCAGCAGCGTGCTCGATTCCACCTGCGGGATGAACACGGCCGGGCTGATGGCCCCCCACTTCGGATGGTGCCAGCGCAGCAGCGCCTCGACGCCGACCGTCCTGCGCGTCTGCACGTCGACGATCGGCTGGTATACGACATGGAATTCGTTGCGCCTGAGCGCGTGGCGCACGGCCTTCAGCAACAGCCGCCGCGGCGCCATCGCGAGCAGGTAGGCGGCCATCACGAGGCTGTCGGCCAGCAGGACGATCGTCGCGCAAATCAGCCGGTCGTGGCGCCGGACCTGTGACGCGTAGCGCGCCGATGCGACGACCGACACCGTGAACGGCCAGCGCTGCGACGCAATCGTGCTGCCGCCCGTGGGGCCGGCGTCCGTGTCCGGCGCGAACGTCCCGTGCTGATCGAGGCGGCCCGACCCCGCGATCGACAGCGTGGCCGTTTCCGCCCCGTTGGCGGTGCCGAGGGCGAGCGCGTCGGCCACGTAGTCGCCTTCGATCAGGTACAGGACGCCCGCGCCGCGCGCAGTGGCGCGGAATGCGTACAGCACCGGAATGCCGCGCTGGAACGCCGTCTGGCGCAGCAGCGTGACGGTCATCGATCCCGGTTCGGGCTCGCGCGCATACTTGACGAGCGGCACGTCGATCGAGCCGAGCGCCGACGAACATATGACGCGGCCGTCGTTCACCAGCGCGACTGCACGCAGATAGCGCAGGCGAGTGCCCACTTCGGCCAGCGTCCGGAACACCGTCGCGCACGGCTGTCCGACCAGCGCGGTCAGCTCGTCCGCGTGGCGGAGGCGCACGCCGTCCAGGATGCGGTCCACGGAAGCCACGATGTCGTGGGCCACGGCGCGCTCATGCGCGGTGACGGTATCGCGGGCGTAGCGGTCGGCCAGCACGATCGCGAACGCGGGCACGAGCACGCAAATGATCACGGCGGCGAAAAGGACGACGCGCGGCCACGCGCCGCCGCGGTGGAAAAGATGCGTCGAGCCGGGCGGGAGCGCCCGTAATCCCGCGGTTGCCTTTGGTGTTGTACGCATGGCGTGGCAAGTCGAACCGGTCGGTGCGCCGACGGCGCGCAAGCCGCATGCCTGATTCGGACCATGCGGCTTGCGCGCCGGTTTCGGGACGCCGATCGAGTCGGGCGTCGCGACGGCATCCGCTCGGCCAGTCGCGATCAGCCATTCATCTGGCAGCATTCCTTAAGAACATGCGCACATTCGGCATGTATCTCGATGTAACGTACCGAAAAAAGCCCCGGCCGCACGGTGCGTGCAGCCGGGACAAAAGACACCGTCTCTTGGCACGAGGATGGTGCGTGGCAAGTATAAGATGCGGCGCGCCATTACGTAATATCGTTGTCTAAAAATTGATGATGTTTCGGGATTGCGTCTCGAAAAGAAACATTTCAATAGGGCGCCGTGGTCGGCAATTTGCCGCCAGCGCGTCAAACCGGAGCGTTGCGATGAAAGAAAATGCCACACCGACGGTCATCGTGACCGATGGCGCCGCCGCGGCGGACGGCGGTTCGCTGTGGATCCGGATTTCGGTGGACGGGGAGGCCCGCGACTATTCGCTCGATCGCGCGCTCGCGTCGCGCGGTACGCCGCGTTACGACAGCATCCGTGGCGCGCACGGCGTGCTGTCGGAAAGAGAGCGACGGGAATTGCGGGGGCTGCTGGCGCGCATCGCCGACCCCGCGATGTGGGCCGGCATCGTCGGCACGTTCATCCAGGTGCTGACGCGCCCCGACGAGCCATGAACGATGCGGTGCCGGCGGCGCGTCAGAAGTCGTTGCGCATCTTGTGGAGCAGGCCGCTGGGCGACTGGTGCGTGTCCACGGCGGTGAGGACATCGGTCACGAACCACGGCAGGTTCAACTGCGTATCGGAATCGCCGACGCAGACGCGGATCGGCGGCGCGCTGGACGGCGAATGGGCGCCTTGCGCGGCATCCCGCGACGGCACGCAATTTTTCGCGTAGGCCTGAACCGGAACCGGCGCGATGCCGGAGGACGCACCGGCGAAGGCCGGCGCGGACACGCCGATGGTGGCAAACAGGGTCAGGGCAGCGGCAAGGGCGACGCGTTTCATGAGGGTTCTCCGGCGATGCACGTTCGACCATGCGAGCCGCCGTGAGTTCGTGGGCGCAACATGCGAGTCACCTCCCCGAACAGACTGCTGGCCGCGTACAATGCCGGCCGTCCGCGTCTGCCGCTCGCCGCAGGCCGCACCACCGCCGCGGCGACTCGCCGCACGGGTGTCGTTCCACGCATGTATATTGTCGCCGTGCATCGATCGGCCGGCGATATCGCGCCGCTTCGTTTGCACGTCTCTGTGCGCGCACTGCCAACCCGCCCGAGCGCGGTGCTCGCGGCGAAGCGTCCAGAGCAATTACAAGAACCAGAGAGCGTTCCGAGCCCGCCCATGAGCGATACCGAAGTCGTTTTTCAAATAACCGCGGACGATCTCGTCCACGCCTACCGCCTGCATCTTTGGCGCAGGTGCAACTGGAAATACCTGCTCAAGTCATTTGCGATCGGTGCGATCGTGTACATCGTCCTGCTGGTCGGCGGCGTCCGGATAGCAAGCGGACATTTTCCGGAATGGCGCTATGTCTGGATGGCCGCGGGAATCGCGGCTGTCGTCGCGATCGGCGTGCCCATCCTGAATCATCTGATACTGCCGCGCGCAGGTCGCAAGATTTACGACCAGCAAAGGACGCTTCATCAGGTTCACACGGTCATTTTCCAAGGCGACCGGTTCATTGTCGAAACGCCGACTTCGCGCGACGAAATTCACTACGCGGATCTCATTCACTGGAGCGAGGATCGTCAAATGATCCTGCTATATCAGTCATCGGTGATGTTCCGCGTGGTACCGAAGCGCGTGCTGAACGACGGACAAGTGGCATTCCTGTATCGAGTGCTGCTTCAGAACGGCGTGCACAAAGTCTAGCGGGCCGTGGCCGGACGGCCTGCGCCGTCCGGGTTTCAACGCGCGCTTGCGGCCAGGAGGCCCCGCGCATCCCATCACTGATACCCGTAACACCGCTTCAACCCCGCGTAGTCGTAGAAGTGGCTGCCCGGCGCGATCTTCGCGCCGTCGCACGCGGCCTGGAAATCCGTCTCGCGCTCGTTGTACAGCATCTTCACGATGAGGCGCGATCCGTTGCGATAGACATCCCACTGCATGTTCGCGGCCATCGGCGACACCTGGTCGCCGCGCCACGGATTGTTCGCATACGTGTACGTCTGCGCCTGAGGCGTCGGCACGAACACGTTCTTCAGGTTCATGATCGACGCGAACGGAATCACGATCTCCGCATGCGTGAAGCGCAGCTTCGCGGCGTGCGTCAGGTCGCCGCGCGCGATCGCGTCGACTTCGCCGAAGAAATCGTCCTGCAGCACCTTCGCCATCCGGTACGTCACCGGGTTCGCTTCCTGGATGCCGGGCCCCTTCTGATAGTAGTCCTCGGCATCCTGCAGATACGCGAGATACTGCGCCTGCTCCGCGCCGATGTACTTTTCCATCGTGACGCCGCCGGTTTCCGCGGTCATGGCCGGCGCGACCTGCAGCAGGTTGTACAGCACGTTCACCGCATCGACGGCGGTCGCGATCTTCGTCTTGCCGTCGCCCTTCAGCGTGTTGGTGAACTTGCCATCCGTCGACGTGAACGCATAGGTGCCGGTGTTCGCGAATGTGTAGCCGTCAGAGCCGAGCTTCGCGATGAAGGCCGGCGACACGAGCGCGGACAGCACCGTTTGCGCGACGTCGGCGGCCTGCGGCGCGGCCTTGATCGCCTTCAGCTTCGCGGCCACCGTCGCGTCGTTTGCATAGGTCTGGTACGCCTGGCTCGCCTGATAGGTCGCGTAGTATGGATCGCTCGTGTCGGTCACGAGATCGGTGGCCGGCTTCAGCGAATGGAAATATAGCAGGAAGCGGTTGGTGCCGGCCGGCTGCGCGACCGGTGCGCTCGCCGGATAGCCGGCCGGCGCGGCCGGCAGCGTGATGGCCGGCGCCAGCGCCGGCTGTGCGGCAACCAGTGCCGCCGAGAAATACGTCGAACTGTCGACCGCGCGATCCTGGCCCGAGTTGACGACGACCACCTGCCGGTTGCCCGCCGCGAACAGCGCGGGTAGCCGCTGCGCGAGACGCGCGGCAAGTTGCTGATGTTCGCGGATGCCGGTTTGCGTGAGGTTGCCGTACCCGGGTGTCGAGATGCCCTGCACGCCATAGCCGAGCAGCGCATTGGCCTTCATCATCGCGTACGTGTCGGCCTTGAGCTGCACGCCGAGCGGCGTCAGCGCGCCGTCGGCCTCGGCCTTGACCAGCATCGCGTAGATCGCGCCGTCGTATTTGAAGCCCGACAGCCCGCGCGAGCCATGACGGGCGACGAGTTCGGCATAGACGGGCGCGTAGCCGGCCGGCGGCGCTTCGTACGTCGCGGCGTCCTGCTGCGGGCGGTACGGCGTCTTCGTCTGGTAGTAGGTCGCGGGTGCCGGAGTCGGCGTGGGCTGCGGCTGCGGTGCGGGCGTCGTGCCGTTGTTGCCGGCCGACGCAGCGGGCGGTGTCGAATCTTCACCGCCGCAAGCGGCGAGCAACAGGCAGGCAATCGCGAGGGCGGCGGCGGTGCGGGTCGGGCGTGTCATCGTGACGGGCAACGGACGGGACGAAGCGCATGTGCGTCGTCCCGTCTTCTGGGGAAAGTAGTCGAGCCCCGAAGTGTTGCAAGCGACTTTGACAGCAGAATGTCAGGGTGAGGTCGGGCAATCGTCGGATTGCCGCCGAATCGACGATGATGGCCGGCCACGGCCGGCCCGTGTGCGGGCGTTCAGTGCAGCCCGGCCGATGCGATCGAGCGCACTGTATCGGTGATGTTCACGCAGCGCGACAGCCCGAAATGCTCGGCTTCACGGCGTTCCGGTTCGCTGCTCGCGATCCCGACCGCGCGCTCGCGCGGCACGCCGAGCGCTTGCAGCGCGACATCGAACGGATGCTGATTCGATCTGGAGTCCTGTTGATTGGTGTCCGTGACGACGACCGAGAAGCGGTCGAGGTTCGCGCGGCCGAACTGGCCTTCGAACATGTCGTTGAGCCGCGCGGCCGGCAGCGTCGTGACGAGGCCGAGCCGATAGCCTTCTTCCGATGCGCGGTCGAGCCACTGGATGATCGCGTCGCGCTGATGGCGCGATTCGCGCGAATCCGGGGTTGCTTCGATCTGCGCGAATGCTGCGTCGAGACGGGTGACGATGGCTTCGATGACCACGGTGATTCCTTTTCAGAAACGTGATGATCCGTTCGCCGACGGGAATGCCACACACCTTAGCGTCGATCCGGAAAACGCGACCAATTAATATTTTTAGCCGACTTATACGATTCGACTAATGAATGGGGCGGCAAGCCAGAGCGGGCGCGGGCTGCGTGTCGCGCGGCATGCCCCGCATGAATGGAATCGTGTCGACGGCGTTCAACGTGATGCACCAGCGTGGCGCGCATGGTGAATGCATCGAGCATAGGCATATAAAAAAACGACATATCGAGCGATGCCGGCCCGATATGCCGCGTTGCGATGCCGTGCGCGAACAGGTGCGATCAGTGCAGCTTGATCGACGGCTGGTTACGGCTTTGCAGCCAGTGGCTCAGCGACTGGAACAGCGCGCGCTTCGCGCCGACCACGCTGAACAGGTGCTTGCGATACAGGAACTTGTACAGCCCGATCGCCGCGAGCCCGTCGACGATCAGCGAGCGCGAGCGCACGCCGATGTCCGCCTGGTACACGGCGCCCGCCTGCCCGAGCGACACGACGGTGCCCGCGTCGTGGAACGTGAAGCCGGCCACCGGCTTGCCGGCGATGCGGCGCGCGAGCGCGTTGACCAGATACACGGCCTGCTGGTGCGCGACTTGCGCACGCGGCGGCAGGCACCCGCTTGCACCGGTCGACGGGCACGCGGCGCAGTCGCCGAACGCGTACACGTGCGGATCGTCGGGCGTCTGCAGCGTGTCGGTCACGATCACCTGATTCGACCGGTTGAGCGCGATGTCGCCGATGTTTCGCAGCATCGCGGGGCCCGCGACGCCGGCCGCCCAGATCGTGATGTCGCTCGCGAGGCGTTCGCCGGTCGCCGTCGTCACGGCGTCCGCGCCGACTTCCGCCACGCGCGTGTCGGTCAGCACGTCGACGTTCAGCGCGCGCAGTTGCGCGTGCATCTTGCCGGACAGCCGTTCGTCGAGCGCCGGCAGGATGCGCGGGCCGCCTTCGATCAGCCGGATGTGCACGTCGCGCGCGGACACCAGCGCCTTGAAGCGGTACGTCGTCAATTGCTGGATCGCGTGCCGCAGCGCTGCGGCCAGTTCGACGCCCGTCGCGCCCGCGCCGATCACGTTGATGCAGATCGGCGCCGCGCGCCGCGCGGGCTGCTGCTCGGCGACGTGATTCGCCTTCGTGCAGGCGGCAAGGAACTTGCGGCGGAAATCCTCGGCCTGGTCGAGGTTTTCGAGGGGCAGCGCATGGCGCTCGGCGCCCGGCACATTGAAGAAGTTCGTCACGCTGCCGACCGCCAGCACGAGATCGTCATAGTCCAGCGAGCGCTGCGGCAGGATTTCCGTGCCGTCCGCATCGTGCACGGCCGCGATCGTCGCCGTGCGCGCCGCGCGGTCGACCCACTGCAGCGCGCCCTGCACGAAGCGGAAGCCGTGGCGCTTCGCCTGCGCTGCGTATTCGATCGTGTGGGACGCCGGATCGCGATGGCCCGATGCGGCTTCGTGCAGCAGCGGCTTCCAGAAGTGCGTCGGATAGCGGTCGACGAGCACGATCTCGGCCTGCCCGCGGCGTCCGATCGTATCGCCGAGACGCGTCGCGAGCTGCAGGCCGCCGGCGCCGCCGCCGACGATCACGATGTGCGGCAGGCGCGGTGCGCGGTCCATTGCAAGGGTGGGCGTGGTGTTGTCCATGTTGGGCTCCCGCTGAATGACGATTCGGATGACATTGCTCAAGAACCGACGATATAGTTTCGTACCCAGTCGAACAATTTAATGTTTATAAGCGACTCATATGTATTCACTTATAGGAAAGACCGCAACGTTCCGGCAGTTGAAGGCGCTGGACATGATCGCGCGGCTCGGCAGCGTGTCGCGCGCGGCCGAGGAGCTGAACCTGACGCAGCCGGCCGTGTCGCTGCAGGTTCGCCTGCTCGAAGAGGCCGTGGGCGCCGCGTTGTTGCAGCGGGTGGGACGCGGCGTGCAACTGACCGCCGCCGGCGAGATCGTGGCGCGCTACGCGCGCGAGATCCTGCACCTGTGGAGCGAGGCCGGCGACGAAGTGGCCGCGCTGACCGGCGATCTCGGCGGCACGCTGCGGATCGGCGCGATCACGACGGCCGAATACCTGATCCCGCCGCTGCTCGTCAAATTCACCGCGACGCGTCCGCACGTGAAGACGTATTTCAAGGTCGGCAACCGCGACGACATCATCCGTATGCTGGCGACGCATGAAATCGATCTCGCGGTGATGGGCAGCGCGCCGAAGGAGTTGCGCACGCACGCGGTCGAGTTCGCGAAGCACCCGATGGTGTTCGTCGCGGCGCCCGGCCATCCGCTGATGCAGCGCAAGCGCGTCGCGCTGAAGGATCTCGAATCCGCGCACCTGCTCGTGCGCGAACGCGGCGCGGGTACGCGCTCGACCGTCGAGAGCCTGTTCAAGAACGCGGGCTATCGCTTTCATGTCGGATCCGAACTGTCCAGCAACGAGGCAATCAAGCAGATGGCCGAAGCGGGCCTCGGCGTCGCCTTCCTGTCGTTGCACGCGTGTGCGCTCGAACTGCGCACGGGGCTGCTCGGGCAACTGCCGTTTCCCGGCAACCCGATCGAGCGCGAATGGTATGTGGTCACGCTCGCCGACCGGCGGATCTCGCAAGTGACGGGGTTGTTCCGCGACTTCCTGATCAAGCAGGGCGCGCCGGTGATCGACGGCGCGACGGTGGCGTCGCACGAGCGGCGGCGCAAATAAGCGGGTGTCGGGCGGCCGGTCAGACGAGCCCGAAGTCGTCGTTGCTGTCGGGAATCGACGCGAGCAGCCGTTCGAGCCGGTACCAGCCGACGACACGCAGGCACCACGCGGCGACGGCGGTGCGGCGGTTGCGGGAGTCGGGGCCGGATGGAGCGCGAGCGGCGGAAGGCGAGGGCGCGATGAACGTCGCGCGTAGCGGGCAGTAATGGGGCATGACGGGGCTCCGTAGGTGTCGGATGAGGCGATCGTAGGCTTCGCGGCGCCCGCCGGCGCGCACGCAAGGATCGTCCCGAGCAGAAACGGATGATCTTTTTCTGCTCGATTCGGCGGCGGCCGCGCAGGGCCGGCACGCCGGCCCGAAACGCGTCACAATGCGCGTTCGGCACCTGATCTGGTGGAGACCATCAATGAGCGATCCGATTCTTGCCGCGCCGACGGACAACGGCGTCCCCGTCAGCCTGCGCTCCAGCCGCGGGCTCGGCTGGCGCGGCTTCGGCGCGTCGCTGCTGGAAATTCGCGCGGGCACGTACCGGATTCCGGCGGCCGAGCATCACCGGATCGGCGTGCATATCGGCGCGCCGGTGCGCGCGGATTGCGTGTGCGACGGCGAGCGCGTGTCGCGCATCCAGGCGCACGGCGACGTCGACGTGATTCCGGCCGGCCTGCCCGGCCAGTGGACCGACAGCGCCGACTGCCGGATCCTGCACATCGCGCTCAGCGACACCTTCGTGCGGCGCACCGTCGAACAGCTCGAACTGAAGCCGTCGCACGCGCAGATCCGCCGGCGGCTGCAGGTGCGCGACCCGCGGCTGCAGCACATCGCGTGGGCGATGGCCGCGGAACTCGAAGCGGAAGACGCGTCCGATCCGCTCTACGCGGAAAGCCTGTGCACGGCGCTCGTCGCGCGGCTGGTCGACGGCCAGCCGGCGTTTCGCGAACGCCGGCGCACGCTGGCGCCGAAGGCCGCGGCGCGCGTGATCGACTATGTCGAGGCGAATCTCGACCGGCGCATGACGCTGGCCGAACTCGCGGCGCTCGTGTCGATCAGCGTGCCGCATTTCAAGGTGCTGTTCCGCGAAACGCTCGGGATGCCCGTGCACCAGTACGTCGTGCGGCGCCGGGTGGAGCGCGCGAAGGCGCTGCTGCTCGAAGGCCGGCTCAGCATCAGCCAGATCGCGCTGGAAGCCGGGTTTGCGCATCAGAGCCACATGGCGAACTGGATGAACCGCGTGCTCGGCGCAACGCCGACGGAGATCGCGCGGTCGGGTGCGCGGGGCGGGTTGCGGCTTGCCTATGACGGCGAGGATGGCACGAAGCCTCCACGTCGCTAGCGCGCGCGGACGGACGCGCGGGCCGTACCCGCGCTCGCATCCCGTCATCCTTTCCTGCTCGATTCATCCCTCCGTGCGCGCCTTTCCGGTCGCGCCTGCCGACAATCACAGCACTTTCATCCCCCAGGAGCGAATCGTGTTCGTGATCTTCGGAGTATCCGGCAACGTCGGCCTGTCGACCGTGACGACCTTGCGCAACGCAGGCCATTCCGTGCGCGCGGTGCTGCGCGACGCACGCCATAGCGAACGTTTCGTGCAGCTTGGCTGCGAAGTCGCGATCGCGGACCTGACGGACGCGAATGCGATCGCCGCGGCGATCGACGGCGCGCAGGCCGTGCAGATGCTGTGCCCGGTGCCGGCCGCCGATCTCGATCCGGCCGCGACGATGACACGGGCGATCGATGCAGCGACCGCCGCGCTCGCCGCGAACCCGCCGCCGGCGTTGCTCGCATTGTCGGACTACGGCGCGGAGCTTGAAGGCAATACGGGTATCACGCGTCTGTTCCATGACTTCGAGGAGCGGCTGAAGACGATCCCCACCCAACTTACGCTGCTGCGCTCGGCCGAGCATCTGCAGAACTGGGCGCGCGTGCTGCCGGTCGCGCTCGCCACCGGCGTGCTGCCGAGCCTTCACCATCCGGTCGACAAGGTATTTCCGACGGTCTGGGCGCCCGATGTGGGCGTCGTCGCGGCACGGCTGCTGCTCGATGCACCGGAAGGCGGGAGCGCGCCGCGCATCGTCAGCGTCGAAGGGCCGCGTCGCGTGAGCGTGACCGCGATTGCGAATACGTTGGGCGCGGCGGCGGGCCGCGCGATCGTCGCGCGCGAGCTGCCGCGCGACACGTGGAACGCGACACTGCTGCGCGCAGGGCTCAGCGAGCGTCATGCACAGCTGATCGTCGATCTGTACGACGTGCACAACGCCGGGCGGATCGATGTCGAGGCCGACGTGTCGGAGCGGGTGTACGGGACGGCGACGCTGGAGGAAGCGCTTGCGCAACTGGTGCGCAAGCATGCGCGTTGAGTGAAGGGGGCGCGGCGCGCATCACGCGGGCCTGCGCATCTTGTTCAACACCCCATACGCCACCGACCCGATCACGATCCCCCAGAACGCCGACCCGAGCCCGAGCCACGTCATCCCCGACGCGGTCGCGAGGAACGTGATCACCGACGCTTCGCGGTGGTTCTCATCCTCGAAGATCCCATGCACGTTCGCGCCGATCGCACCGATCAGTGCGAGCCCCGCCAGAATCGCGACGAACGCCTTCGGCAGCGCGAAGAACAGCGTGACGATCGTGCCCGCGAAGAGCCCGCCGATCAGGTAGAACGCGCCGTTCGCGAGCCCGGCGACGTACCGCCGCGCGGGATCCTCGTGCGCGTCCTTGCCGGTGCAGAGCGCCGCGGTGATCGCCGCGACGACGATCGTGATTCCGCCGAAGCACGCGACCACCAGCGACATCACGCTGGTCGCCGTGATGATCGGGCGCGCCGGCGTGTGATAGCCGGACACGCGCAAAATCGTCATCCCCGGCAGGAACTGTCCGGTGAGGCTGACGACGACGAGCGGCAGCGCGAGGCTGAGCGTCGTGCCGAGCGTCCATTCGGGCGTGGTGAAGATCGGCCGTGCGAGGCTCGGCGACACGTTGCCGAGATCCGTCATCCCGAGCAGTGTCGCGAGCGCGGCGCCCGTCAGCAGCACGAGCACGATGCTGTAGCGCGGCAGCAGCTGCTTGAAGATCACGTACGCCGCGATCATCCCGAAACCGAGCACCGGCTGCGCGGTCGCGGCGGAGAACGCATGCATGCCGAACGGCAGCAGGATGCCGGCCATCATGCCGCACGCGATGCCGCGCGGGATGTGGCGCACGAGCCGGTCGAAATAACCGGACACGCCGATCGCGAGAATGATCAGCGCGGCCGTGATGTAAGCGCCGACGGCCTGGTTGAGCGTCAGTTGCGGAAGCAGGCCGACGAGCAGCGCAGTGCCCGGCGCCGACCACGCGGTGACGACGGGCACCTTCAGCTTCCAGCTCGCGAACAGACCCGACACGCCGGCGCCGATCGAGATCGCCCAGACCCACGACGACACCATGTCGTTGGACGCATGCGCGGCCTGCGAAGCCTGGAAGAGGATCGCGAGCGGGCCCGCGTACGAAATCAGGACCGCGAGGAAGCCTGCGGTGATCGCGGAAACGGACCAGTCGTTGCCGAGCGCGCGGATCGCGCCGGGTGGGGTGTTGGGTTGCATCGTCGTCGGGGAAGGCGGCGCGCGGCCGTGCGGCGGAGCCGGGACGAATGATGGTCGGAAGCCCCGGATGAGCCGCCATTCTGCGCATTGCCGACGCAATTGGCAATTCGCGGACGACGATCGGCGGTGTCGGCTTTTCGTAAGGATGGGTGCCGAAATGCGGAAACTTCTGACATTACGTACTGATCTGCAACACCCTGTCGACCACCGCCACCTTGATCCCGCTGCCCGTCGACAGCGATGCCGTACCCTCGTCGAACGGATGCACGGGCGGATCGGTCGGCGTCCACGCATGGCGCGCGAGCAGCGCGCGATACCCGCCGCGGATCACGAAGCCGCCGCATTTCCGCGCATACGCGTCGCGTCGCATCCGGTATGCGCGCGGCAGGTCGTACCACGGCAGCTTCGGCAGGTCGTGATGGACGAGGTGATAGTTGTTGTTCAGGTACAGCAGTCGCATCGCGAAGCCGGCTTCGTTGATCGCGATGCGCGCCTTCGGATGCGGCGCGGCGCGATGCTCGTACAGCGAACGGATCATCGCGAGCGACAGCGCGGGCCACGTGACGGCCAGCAGGTAGTACCACCACGGCACGCCGATCGCCCATTGCAGCCACGCGAGCAGCGCGGCCACGCAGGCAACGTGAGTCAACCACATCGGCAGATAACGAAAGTCGCCTCGCCGGAACGCGGCGAACGCATCGCGGAACGTCGCCGCGATGGCGAGCGGCGGCCCGACGACGATGCGTCCGATGAAAGTCTTGCGCGCGACCGTCAGCGCCCGGCGCCAGCGCGGCAGCCGCGCCCAGCGTTCACGTGTCACATAGTTCGTTTCGGGATCGATGCCCGGCACGGTCAGGTCTTCGTCGCGGTGATGCTCGAGGTGCGTGTCGCGATACAGCGTGTACGGATACCAGACCGTCAGCGGCGGATAGCCGAGCAGCTTGTTCACGAAGGCGGAACGCGTCGGATGGCCGTGCAGCAGCTCGTGCTGCAGCGACAGGTGCCACGCGCCGAGCAGGATCAGCGGCGGCGTCGCGGCGGCGAGCGACAGGTGTCCTTCGCGCACGAGCAGCAGCACGGCGAGCCAGCCGCCGTAGATGACCACGACCAGCAGCCAGGTCGGCCACTCGGTGCGGGCGGTGAAGCGGGCGTCGAGCGCGGCGATCGCGCGCGCGTGGTCGACGTCGAAGTATTCGGCCATGGCGTTGAGGCAGGTGGAGCGGGCAGTGCGGGGAACGAGCGATGGAACCGGGGCGCTTGGCCCGGGTGCGCTGGTGTCTCGCGGATCACGGTCGGCCCGCTCGGCATCGCGCACGACGGCGCGCCGGCAGGCATTCGAACGGTACCGAGGCGGCGCGGCTACGCCAACCAATCGATTCGCATTTGCTTATCGCGTTGCGGCCGATAAGCATCCGGGCCGCCGCCGACGCGTAAAATCCCCGCATGAAACCCTGGATCGCAGTCCTGCCGATGTACAACGTGACGCCGCGCCACGCCGTGCTGTGGCGCGCGCTGCTGCGCGATGCGCTCGATGCGTTCGTGAACGCGGGCGGGCCTGCCGACGTCATGCTGCCCGACGCGCCGTTCGACGACCTGCAGGCGCTGTGGCGGCGCGACGATCTGCTGCTGTCGCAGACCTGCGGCTACCCGTACCGGATGTTCGGCTTGCGCGACGTCGTGCGATTGGTTGCAACCCCCGTTTTCGACGCGGAGGGTTGCGATGGTGCGCGCTACAGCAGCGTGCTGGTCGTGTCGGCGCGCGTGCATGCGGGCGGCGCGACGACGCTCGCCGCGTGCCGCGGCTTGCGGGCCGCGTTCAACGGCGAGGATTCGCACAGCGGGATGAACGCCTTCCGGCACGCGGTCGCGCCGCATGCGCACGATGGACGGTTCTTCGGCTCGGTCACGCCGTTCGGGTCGCACCTGAACGTGCTGCGTGCGCTGGCGTCGGGAGAAGCCGATTGCGCGGCGATCGATTGCGTGACGTTCGCGTATGTGCGCGACGCGTTGCCCGATCTGCTGAAGGACATCCGGATCATCGGCGCGACGGCATCCGCGCCGGGCTTGCCGTTCGTCGCATCGCGGGCGTTGACGGACACGCAGGTGGGCGCGTTGCAGGAGGGGCTCGATCGCGCGGTCGCCGCGGATGCGGAGCGGGCGCGCGTGCTGAGGCTGAAGGGGTTCGACCGGCTGGCGCCGGCCGACTACGACACGATTGCGCGGTTCGCGCAGGCAGCCGCCGCACACGGCTATCCCGAACTCAGGTGACGCACGGGGCGGCGCGCGACGGTGCCGCGACCGCCCGCGCCGCGCGCCGCTTACTCTTCGTCCATCAACCGGACCTTGACTCGCTTGCCCTTGATCTTGCCCGCATTGAGCTTGCGCAGCGCGTCGCGTGCGACGCCGCGCTCGATCGCGACATAGGTCGAGAACTCGGTCACGTTGATCTTGCCGATCTGTTTGCCGTCGAACCCGGCGTCGCCGGTCAGCGCGCCGAGCACGTCGCCCGGGCGGATCTTGTCCTTGCGCCCGCCGAGGATCTGCAGCGTTTCCATCGGCGGCAGCAGCACGCTGTCGTCCGCCGGCTTCAGCTCGGCGAGCGGATGCCATTCGACCTCGCGCTTCTGCGCCTGTTCGATCGCGCCGACGCGGCCCATCTCGTCCATGCTCGCGAGGCTCAGCGCCCAGCCGTCCTGATCCGCGCGGCCCGTGCGGCCGATGCGGTGCACGTGCACTTCCGGGTCGGGCGTCACGTCGACGTTGATCACCGCCTCGAGCTGCGCGATGTCGAGCCCGCGCGCCGCGACGTCGGTCGCCACCAGCACCGAGCAACTGCGGTTCGCGAACTGGATCAGCACCTGGTCGCGCTCGCGCTGGTCGAGCTCGCCGTGCAGCGCGAGCGCGTGGAAGCCCTGCGCGTGCAGCACGTCGAGCAGGTCGCGGCACTGCTGCTTGGTGTTGCAGAACGCGATCGTGCTCACCGGCCGGTAGTGATTCAGCAACTGGCCGACCGCATGCAGCCGCTCGTCCTCGGTCACTTCATAAAAGCGCTGGCGGATCTTGCTGTCGTCGTGGCGTTCCGCGAGCTTGATTTCCTTCGGATTGCGCAGGAACTGCTGGCTCAGCTTCGCGATGCCGTCCGGATAGGTCGCGGAGAACAGCAGCGTCTGGCGCGTCGTCGGGCACATCCGCGCGACCTTCGCGATGTCGTCGAAGAAGCCCATGTCGAGCATCCGGTCGGCTTCGTCGAGCACCAGCGTGTTCAGCGCGTCGAGCTTCAGGTTGCCGCGATCGAGGTGATCCATGATGCGGCCCGGCGTGCCGACGACGATATGCGCGCCGTGCTCGAGGCTTTGCGCCTGCGGGCGCATCGGCGTGCCGCCGCACAGCGTCAGCACCTTCACGTTCTCCTCGGCGCGTGCGAGGCGGCGCACTTCCTGCGCGACCTGGTCGGCGAGCTCGCGCGTCGGGCACAGGATCATCGCCTGCACGTCGAAGCTGCGCACGTCGAGGCGCGCGAGCAGCGCGAGCGAGAACGCCGCGGTCTTGCCGCTGCCCGTCTTCGCCTGCGCGATCAGGTCCTGGCCGGCCAGCGCGATCGGCAGGCTCGCGGCCTGGATCGGCGTCATGTCGACATAGCCGAGCTGCGCGAGGTTCGCGAGCGTGGCGGGCGTCAGCGGCAGCGCGCTGAACGGCGTGGCGGTCGGTTGGGTCAAGACAGGTCTCCGAGGTAGGGGCGGCCTTCCATCTGCTCGTAGACGACGTTGCCTTCGTCGTCCTCGAAACGTTCGAGATAGTTGCGGGCGCCACATAGCGGGCAGCGGAACAGCAGCCCCTGGCCTTCGTCCTTGATGACGACGTCGGACTGTTCCCACTGCGTGCCGCAGCTCTGGTTTCGGCAGGTAAACACGGTCTTTCTCCAGCTGAATTCGGTTGATGGCGCGCCCGGGCGGGCGCGGCCACGGCGGGCGGCGCTCGCGCGGCTCGGGCGCGGGCCGCACCGGCGGTGGCTCGGGTTGTGTCGATGCGGGTGATGGATCGGGCGGCGACGCGGTCGCGCGTGCCGCAATTCTAGCGGAAGCCGGTGCCTCCGCCCGGCGCGCACCAGGAAAAACGGCCGCCCCGGAGGGCGGCCGTGTCGGGCGGCATAACGGTGCCGCGGGTGCCGCGCGCGGTGTTGCGCGGCGTCGGGCGCGTTACAGCGCCATGTCGGCCGACGCCTTCGCCGGGCGGGCCGGTGCGGCGCCGGTGGCCTGCGACGGCGCGCCGAGGTCGATCTTCGGCGGCGGCGACAGTTGCAGCACGTCGCTCGTGTACGTCCATTCCTCGACGACCTTCGCCGGGCTGTCGTTCAGCTTGGTGCCGTAGCTCGGCACGATCTGGCGAATCTTCTGCTGCCACTCGGGCGTCGCGACCTTGTCCTTGAACACCTTCTTCATCAGGTTCAGCATGATCGGCGCGGCTGTCGACGCACCCGGCGACGCGCCGAGCAGGCCCGCGATGCTGCCGTCCTGCGATGCGACGATCTCGGTGCCGAGCTTCAGCACGCCACCCTTGACCGGGTCGCGCTTGATGATCTGCACGCGCTGGCCGGCCTGCCACAGGCGCCAGTCTTCCTTCTTCGCGTTCGGGAAGTATTCCTTCAGCGCGTTGAAGCGGTCGTCGTCGGTCAGCATCAGCTGGCCGGCGAGGTACTGCACCAGCGGGAATTCGTCGACGCCCACGCGCATCATCGGCGCGACGTTGTGCAGGTTGGTGCTCTTCGCGAGGTCGAAGTACGAGCCGTTCTTCAGGAACTTGGTCGAGAACGTCGCGAACGGCCCGAACAGGATGATCTTCTTGCCGTCGATAATTCGCGTGTCGAGGTGCGGCACCGACATCGGCGGCGAGCCGACCGACGCCTTGCCGTAGGCCTTCGCGAGGTGCTGCTTCACGACTTCGGGGTTGTCGGTCACGAGGAACGAGCCGCCGACCGGGAACGCGCCGTAGTCCTTCGCTTCGGGGATGCCCGACGCCTGCAGCAGATGCAGCGCACCGCCGCCCGCGCCGATGAACACGAACTTCGCGTCGACCGACTGCGCCGGTTCGTCGGAATGCAGCTTGACCCACGACACGTGCCACGTGCCGTCGGCGTTGCGCGAGATCTCGCGCACTTCGCTCGACAGCGACAGCGTGAAGTTCGGCTGCGTCTTCAGGTAGCCGACGAACTGGCGCGTGATCTCGCCGAAGTTCACGTCGGTGCCGATCGGCGTCCACGTCGCGGCCACCTTCTGGCTGCGGTCGCGACCTTCCATCATCAGCGGCACCCATTGCTTGATCTGGTCGTAGTCTTCCGAATACTGCATCCCGCGGAACAGCGGGCTCGCCTGCAGTGCTTCGTAGCGCTTCTTCAGGAAGCGGACGTTGTCGTCGCCCCACACGAAGCTCATGTGCGGCGTCGAGTTGATGAACGAGTGCGGGTTCTTCAGCACGCCTTGCTTCACCTGCCAGGCCCAGAACTGACGCGAGATCTGGAACGATTCGTTGATCTCGATCGCCTTCGAGATGTCGACCTTGCCGTCCGCCTTCTCCGGCGTGTAGTTCAGCTCGGCGAGCGCCGAATGGCCGGTGCCGGCGTTGTTCCAGCCGTTCGAGCTTTCCAGCGCGACGCCGTCGAGGCGCTCGACCATGGTCATCGACCAGTCGGGCTGGAGTTCGTGCAGCCAGACGCCGAGCGTCGAGCTCATGATGCCGCCGCCCACCAGCAGGACGTCGACCTTCTTCGTATCGGCGGCGTGCGCGGACGTTGTCGCGATGCACAGCGCGAGCGCCGACAGTATTACCCGTAACGTTTTGATCACAGCAGATCCCTTTTTCAACTTGGATGCATCGGTTTGCCATGCCGCCCGGCGTGCGGTTCCGTTGCGCCGAAACACGGGTCCGGAGATCCGGATCGCGAATCCGGAATTCCGGACCGGCGCTGCGCGCCGTTGCATTTGCGCACGCGAAGCCATTCGGAAGGACACCTTCGGATCGGCTTCCCGAGAGCAGGCAAGCGCCTGCGTCGCGACGGTGTGCCACGCGCCGGGGCTCTGGCGGCAAGCCTGAGCGGACGGCGCTTCAGGCTGCGTTGAACGAGGCCGCGCGCGACGCGTTTTGCGGGGGCGGGGTGGCAAGGGGCGCGTAATATAACCGAACTCGGACAATGTGTCGCAGACGACGAATATCCCTGTTTTCGTGGGGTTTTTTGTGCGTCCGGGTTTCCGGAATGACGGTGCGCGACGCGGGAAAATCGATGCGGATCAGCAGGGCGGAATGGGTGTGATGGACATGCTGCTACACCGGGACGAATACGCAGGCCATCGCGGCGGCAAACGACGCGGCGGGAGAGTAACGTTTCATCGGGTCCTTACGAAACGCGCACGCGCGCATCGTCTGTGCGGCGCTCCGCATCGTGCACGATATGCAATTCCCGCGTGCGGATCGGCAGCGCGCAGTCCGCATCGGCGAGCGTCTTGCGGACTTGACGCGCGAGGCGCCAGCGCAGCGCCCAGAACGTGTCGGTATGCGTCCACACGCGCATGTTCGCGACGGCCGTGCTGTCGTCGAAGCGCATCACCATCACGTCCGGCGCGGGGTCCTCCAGCACGTCGGGATCGGCCGCGGCCAGCGCACGCAGCGCTTCGAGCGCGCGCTCGATATCGTCATGCACGGACACTTCCACTTCGAGATCGAGGCGGCGCGTCGGGTTGCGCGTGTAGTTGCGGATCGCGCTGCCCCACAGCGCGCTGTTCGGCACGTATTCGCAGATACCGTCCGGCTTCGTGAGGCGCGTCATGAAGAGCCCGACCTCGTCGACGGTGCCCGCGACGCCCGAGCCGCCGTCGATGTAGTCGCCGACCTTGAACGGCCGCAGCAGCAGAAGCATGATGCCGGCCGCGATGTTCTGCATCGTGCCTTGCAGCGCGAGCCCGATGGCGAGGCCGGCCGCGCCGAGCACCGCGACGATGCTCGCGGTTTCGATGCCGAGCTGCGACAGCGCGCCGACGATCGCGACGATGCGGATGCCCCACACCGCGACGTCGCATAGGATCGGCCGCAGCGTGTCGTCGACGCGCTCCTTGTTCGAGAGCAGCCGGTTCAGCCAGTTGCCGACGCGCTTCGACAGCCACCAGCCTGCTACGAGCAGCGCCAGGCCGGCGGACAGCTTGATGGAGAGGGTGGACAACGCGTTCCACAGGAACGTCCAGCGTTCCGGATGAAGATGATCGAGAAACATGACGGGATTCCGGTTTTGAACACACAGTGCGCGGCGCGTGTCGCGCGCCGGCAGCCCTCGACTGTACACGGCGGCGCGGGCTTCGCGCGATGCGCGGCGACCGGTTGCGTCGATTTAGTACGAGTATTAAGCAGCTTTTCAAGAAAATAAGACAAGTCCTATTTAGCCGTTTCGACCACGCCGATACACTCGCTTTCGAGTAGCCGGATCGCGACGATCGTTCCTCTGCGATGCCCGGTTTTTTCCCGATTTTCATTGAATAGCGAGTGACGACGTCATGCGGTCAGACCTGCGTTTCCGTGTCGCACGCGAGCAAGGTCAACCCGCGCCGCGCGGCGTTCACCGTTTCCCGATGGGCCGCGCGTTACTGCGCGGCATCGTCGCGGCGGCCTGCGTGGCCGGCGCACAGGGCGCGGCAGCGCAGGCGTTTCACGACGCCGCGCAGCTCGCGCCCGCGACGGCGGAAACCACCGACCTTGACGACGTGCCTTTCTTCAATGCCGCGCGTACGACGTGGGGCGGCCTGCATGCATCGTCCGCGCCGCTCGACGTCGCATACGTGTCGCCCGCGTTGAACGTGTCGACCGGCGCCGGGCGCGGCGATCCGGTGGCGCGCTTCGGCGCCTGCGTCGCGTATCGCGTGCTGTGCGAGACCGCGCGCGATGCGGTCGAGCGCGGCTATGCATCGCGCTTCGATTACGGTCTGGCCTCGGCGCTGCCCGCGACGGGCGCGCAGCCGGCGTTCGCGCGAGGCGCGGTCGATCTGGCATCCGCCGAGCCGTTCACGCTCGCGCAGCCGGATCGCGGCACGCGCGCCGGCGCGATCGTCGGCAGCCTGCGCGCGTCGCTGGCGCGCGCCGATCTGCCGGCCGGCGTCGCCGAGCAGATCGTCCGCATGCTGGCCGGGCGCGTCGATCCGAAGCAGCGCGGCGCGCATGGCGATACGTTCCGCGTGGCATTCGAGCCCGACCACGACGCAGTGCGGCCGGGCCGCGCACGCGTGACGGCGCTCGACGTCCGCTTTCGTGGGCAGCGCGTCGCGGCCGTGTGGTTCGCGCCGCAGGCCGGCTCGCCGGGCGCCTATTACGAACTCGACGGCATGCCGCTTGCCGGCACGCGCTTCGCGATGCCGGTCGCCGCGACGCGCATCAGCTCGCAATTCGGCACGCGCGTGCATCCGGTGAGCGGGGCGCGTCACGTGCATTCGGGCGTCGATCTCGCGGCGCCCGCAGGCCGCGCCGTGCATGCGTCGGAGCGCGGCGTCGTGACGTTCATCGGCACCGAGCCGAACGGCTACGGCAAGTACGTGGTGATTGGGCATGACGGCGGCTATGCGTCGTACTACGCGCACCTGTCGGCGTTCGAGCCGACGCTGCGCACCGGCGCGCGCGTCGTGCGCGGTCAACGCGTCGGCGCGGTCGGCA
This sequence comes from Burkholderia sp. CpTa8-5, assembly GCF_017815045.1. NCBI lineage: Bacteria > Pseudomonadati > Pseudomonadota > Betaproteobacteria > Burkholderiales > Burkholderiaceae > Burkholderia > Burkholderia sp. CpTa8-5. Next base: position 68,893 of record NZ_JAGIQD010000008.1, on the reverse strand, counting down.
GCACGGGCACGGCGACCGGCCCGCATCTGCACTTCGAGGTTCGCCGGCATGCCCGCCTCGTCGATCCAATCGAACTCGTGCATGCAGCCAAGGCGGCGAAACTGAAGGGCGCGCAGCGCGTGGCGTTCAACCGCGTGGCGCGTGACGCGCGCACTCAATTGGCGTCGGCCGCGTTCGCGCAGCCCGTGGCGATGTCGACGGCTGTCGCGCCGCAGGCGGGGTGATCGGTGCGGGGCTGCGCTTGCAGAGGGCCGAGGCACACCGGCCAATCGCCACGCCGGGCGGCGTGGCGACGACCGTCAGGCTCCTGCGGTTCAACCCAGCGGCCAGTTCAGGATCGCGATGCCGTCGTTGTAGTCGCCGTCGCCGCCATCTTCCGAGCCGACCAGCCCGAAGTAGGTCTTCTTGAAGATATCGACCTGACGCGAGCCGATCTTCGACGGCTTGCCGTTCGCCGTCACGACCACGCGAACCTTCCCCTTGCCCGAGTTCACGATCTGCGTGTTCAGGTTCGCGTCCTGCGTGCCGGCGCCCTGGAACGTCGCGGCCGGTTTCGGGTTGTCGTCGACGAAGACCTCGATCGTCTGCTGCGCGGACGAATTGACCAGCGCGGTCACGCCGAACGCGATGTTCGGCGGCAGGTTGAAGACGCCGTCGCGTTCGCCGCCGCCGGTCGGCACGGGCTCCGGCTGCACGGGTTGCGGCGTCGCTTTCGAGAAGTAATTGACCACCGCGCCGACGCCGAACTTCGCCGCGGCGCCGGGCAACACGCCCGGCGCGCCGGCCCACGTCACCGTGCACGCGACGACCTGCCCGGCCGCATCGGTTTTCACCTTGTTCTGCCAGCTGCCGACGTCGAAGCTGTACGGGATCGTCGCGATATCGACGAATACGTCGTACTGCGGCAGTTTCTCGACGAGCTGCGTGGTCATGAACTGACGCATCCGGTCGAGCACGGCCTGATCGCCGCTGGCCTGCACGGCGGTGGCGTCGTTGCCCGCGAGTTGCAGCAGTGCGTACAGATCGTCGTGGGTAAAGGGTTGTGACATGTCGTCCTCGTGTTGATGGAAAGTCTCGCGCCGCGCGGCCGGTGAACGGATTGCACCGGGCCGCGCGCGGCGCCGAGCGTGGAACGTGGGACTGCAAATGACTGCTCGAACGATTCGCAATGCAGGGCGGGCCGGTCGCCGTTGCGATGTTTCGCGACCGCCGCCGCTCAGCCGCTCAGCCGCTCAGCCGCTCAGCCGCTCAGCCGCTCAGCCGCTCAGCCGAGCGGCCAGTTCAGGAACACGATGCCGTCGTTGTAGTCGTCGTCGGCACCGTCTTCCGAGCCGACGATCCCGAAGTACGACTTCTTGAAAATGTCGACCTGCCGCGAGCCCAGGCGCGACGGCTTGCCGTTCGCCATCACGATCACGCGCACGCGGCCCTTGCCGGAGTCGAGCACCTTCGTGCCGAGGTTCTGGTCCTGCACGCCGGCGCCCTTGAACGTCGCCGCGGGTTTCGGGTCGTCGTCGATGTAGATGTCGATCGTCTGGTCGTTCGCCGCGTTGGTGAGCGCGGTGACGCCGAACTTGATGTTCGGCGGGAGGTTGAACGTGCCGTCGCGTTCGCCGCCGCCGCCGATGTTGCCCGATCCGCCGCCACCGGTTTCGCCGCCCTGATTGCCGCCGCCTTGCGACGACGACTGCGCGGCCGTTTCCCCGATCGCGGACAGGCTCGCGTACGAATCGATATGCATCGCGCTGCCGCGCACGCTTTTCCACTGGCCCTTCACGAACGTGACGCCGCTGCCGACGTCGATCGTCGCGACGAGCGTGAACGGCATGCGCCCGGTGCTTTCGGGCACCTTCGACGAATAGGTGAAGCAGCCGTCCGCGACGACGCCCTTGTCGGTCGCGATCGCGAAATAGATGCCGGGGAAGTTGTTGCCGGTCGCGTAAGGCGTCGGCACGTTGAGGGTGACCTGCAGTTTCCCGTCGCGAATCCCGGCCTTCGCGATGTCGATATACAGGCCCGGGATGTCGACGTAACTTTCCGACGTCGCGACGGGCGCGCTGACGATCGAAGCGGAAAGAAGCGGCATGGATGTCTCCGGTGATGAGGCGGTTTGTTCTGGATGGGGCGCGAGGGTCCGCGGAACCCGGCGCAAACCCGCCGGCCGCCATGGAAGCGGCCGGCAGCGGGCGACCATCGATCGCGCGTCAGGTCAGCCGATCGGCCACTGGAGCACGACGATTCCGTCGTTGTAGTCGCTGTCGTGGCCGTCTTCCGACACGACGATCCCGAAGTTGACCGTGAACGGCGAGCCGTCCGATTTCTTGCCGTTGATCGGCGCGAGGCGCGCGTCGGTCGCCGACTTCTTGCCGTTCACCGACACTTCGAAACGGATCTTGCCGTTGCCGGAATTCAGCGTGGCTTCGCGCGGGCCGTCGCGCGTCGTCAGCTTGTGATACGCGGCGGGTTCCTGGCTGTCGCCGATAAACAGCTTGATGTGCTGTTGCTCGGCTGCATTCGCGAAGAAAATCGCGCGGAAATCGGTATTCGGCGGAATCGAAAACTCGCCGGCGCGATTGGATGACGTTTGAGAGTCGGCCATGCTTGCCTCCTGTTAGGTATTGGATAAGGCGCGAGCCTTGTCGCGCAAACGTTTGCCGTTTGAAACGCGATGCACAGAGCATGGCGAAAAATAAATAAAAAAATATTCTGGAGAGAATGGTTATTGTTCATTAAATCGAAAGGCGGCGCTAATCGATTTACTGAAATGTGATTAATGACGGGGATTTCGATATATTCGATGAACTATATCGATGCGTGTATCGATTTCCTGAATGATGCGCGAGCGCGCAACGCGAAGCGAGAGAGGGGGGCGCAATCGGACTTCGGAGCAGACGCTCGGCGTTCGCATATGGCAGCGTTTCGTTTCAACATCGACATCTCGGTCGTGGCCGCGCCCACCGGCCACCGTCGAACGCCCGCGCCGAAGCCCGATCGCAAGGGAGGGGTGTGCGGCGACCGGCGAAGAGGATGGACCGACTCACTCCGAACATGAATAGGGCCTCACCGGCGCCGCACCCGTGAAGCATATCGACGACGGACGCCGTCGGCTATCGGACGGGACTGATTCTGCGTCAACGCGCGTATCGCGGGATCGGGCGGGACGGAAGGTGCAGCCGTCCCCGGTTGACAGCCGTGGTCACCCTGTGATTTGATGCCGGCCATGCACGCCGCCCAGTTCCTCTTCTCGCTACGACTACTAGCCCGCTTCTCCGGGCTGGGTCTGCGGCTGCGCGCTTTCTATCTGCTTCGTTCCTGAAGCGCCAGATTTTCCCCGCATCACCGACCTGGCCCCGGTTGTCGACCGGCGCCTGAGTTCGTCTTTTTTCCGTCATCACTCCGCTCCGTCCCGGTCGCTCAACCGTCAAGGCCGTCGTTTGCCGTACCGCTTTGCCGTTGTGCCGCTTTCTTGCCGTTTTTTCCGCTGCGTGCGTCGCTGGCTCCTGACGCCGATGGCTGCCGCGCCGCGCTTCACCGACAAACAGACCGAGGACCGACATCATGATGCTGAAGAACCCCGCGACGAAATACCGACCGTTCACGCCCGTCAACCTGCCCGACCGCACGTGGCCGTCGCGCACGATCACGCAGGCGCCGATCTGGATGAGCACCGACCTGCGCGACGGCAACCAGGCGCTGTTCGAACCGATGGACGCCGCGCGCAAGATGCGGATGTTCAAGACGCTGGTCGCGATCGGCTTCAAGGAGATCGAGGTCGCATTCCCGTCCGCGTCCGAAACCGATTTCAACTTCGTCCGCGAGCTGATCGAGGGCGGTCACATTCCCGACGACGTGACGATCGAAGTGCTGACCCAGGCGCGCGACGACCTGATCGAGCGCACCTTCGCATCGCTGCGCGGTGCGAAGCGCGCGATCGTGCACCTGTACAACGCGACCGCGCCGGAATTCCGCAAGATCGTGTTCGGCCTCGATCGCGACGGCGTGAAGCAACTGGCGGTGAACGCGGCGCGCACGATCAAGCGCTGCGCCGATGCGGCGACCGACACGCAATTCACGCTGCAGTACAGCCCGGAAACGTTCACGGCGACCGAACTCGATTTCGCGAAGGAAGTCTGCGACGCGGTGTTCGACGTGTGGCAGCCGACGCCCGAGCGCAAGTCGATCGTGAACCTGCCGGCCACGGTGGAAATCGGCACACCGAATTACTATGCGGACCAGATCGAATGGATGCACCGGAATCTCGCGCGCCGCGATTCGCTGATCCTGTCCGTCCACCCGCACAACGACCGCGGCACCGCGGTCGCGGCGGCCGAGCTCGCGGTGATGGCGGGCGCCGACCGGATCGAGGGCTGTCTGTTCGGCAACGGCGAACGCACGGGCAACGTCGACCTCGTGACGCTCGCGCTGAACCTGTACACGCAGGGCGTCGATCCGGGCCTCGATTTCTCGCGGATCAACGAAGTCGCGCGCACGGCCGAGGAATGCACGCAGTTGCCGATCCACCCGCGCCATCCGTATGTCGGCGATCTCGTGTTCACCGCGTTCTCCGGTTCGCACCAGGACGCGATCAAGAAGGGCTTCGCGGTCCAGCGCGCCGACGCCGTATGGGAAATGCCGTACCTGCCGATCGATCCGAGCGATCTCGGTCGCACGTACGATTCGATCATTCGCGTGAACAGCCAGTCGGGCAAGGGCGGTATCGCGTACCTGCTCGAACAGGGCTACGGCGTCGCGCTGCCGCGCCGCATGCAGGTCGATTTCAGCGCGGCCGTGCAGCGCCTGACCGACGACAGCGGGCACGAAGTGACGAGCGCGCAGATCTGGTCGCTGTTCCAGCAGGAATACGTCGAAAGCGATACGCCGCTGCGCTATGTCGGCCATGAGCTGACCGAACGCGACGGCCGCGAGACGATCGTGCTGACCGCGGACGTGCACGGCGAGCGCCGCGTGCTGCGCGGCGAGGGCAACGGCCCGCTCGACGCGCTGATGCATGCGCTGCACACGCCGCTGCGGATCCAGCATTACGAGGAACGCGCGCTGTCGCAGGGCGCCGATGCGAAGGCGATCGCGATCGCCGAGCTGGCCGGCACCGGTGTGCGCGGCAGTGCGTTCGGTGTCGGCGTCGATGCGAACCTGACGACCGCGTCGATTCGTGCGGTGATCAGCGGCGTGAACCGCGCGTATGCGCGTGCGGACGAGGCTGTGCAGGCCACCTTCTTTGCGGGGCGGCAGGCGGTGCAGGCGGTCGCGTAAGCGATTCGAACCCGGGCGGCTTGCGCTGCCCGGGTTGCATTGCGATGCGGCCGCCTGCGCGGAGCACCCGCTCGGCAAGCAGCGGCACGTAGCGCGAGAACTGCAGCACGTCGCCGAGGCCCTGTTCACCCCAGACGAGCAGCGTCTTGCCTTCGAGCGATTCGCCGCGCCAGCGCGGACGCGCGAACGCGGGCAGCGTGCCGCGCAATTCCCCCGCCCCTCAGCGCGCTTCGTAGTCGGCCCAACCGGCCGCGAAATCGCCGCGCGCAAGCCGCAGCAGCGACAGGTTGTGACGGTATTGCGGATCGTGCGGATCGAGTGCGCACGCGTGCAGTGCGTACGGCTCGGCTTCGTTCCAGCGCTGCGCTTCCTTGAGCACCGTTACCGCATTGTTTGCCGCGAGCGCGCTGTCGGGCGCAAGCGTGACCGCACGCGTGGCCGCCCGCTGCGCGCCGTCCAAGTCGAACCGGTTCAACCGCGTGATAACCGCGTTCGTCCACGCACGTGCGTCGTGCGGATCGTCATCGAGCGCGCCTTCGACGAGTGCGTATTCGACGTCGGGATCGCCGCCCGACAGCCGGATCGCCAGCGCGAGATTGTTCTTCAGCGACGGCCACGCGGGGGCGAGTGCGAGCGCACGGCGGTACGGCACGATCGCTTCGGCGTGGCGGCCGGCCATCTGCAGTGCGTAACCGCCATTGAAAGCCGCGGCTGGCGAAGCGGGGTGCCGCTGCCAGTGCAGCACAGCGAGCTCCGCGGCACGCGTGGAATCGCCGCGCTCGATCAGCGTCTGCGTGGTGGCGGCGACGGCGTCGTCGAGCGTCCCGGGCGCGGCTTCGCCAGCGATGGATACGTCCGACGCCTCGTCGTCGGAATCGAGCGGGCGTCGCGGGGTGTCGGCTGGCGTCGTCGCGCCGTGTGTCGTGATCTGCATGTGAAATCGCTCGGGAAAGCCGGTCGTGCGTGGCGCGGCCGGTTGCATCGTCATTCTGGGAAGCCGTCGAACCTTCGCATCGCGAAGTGCATGACCGGCTGACGTCGTGGGCACCGTTGCGCTTGGCGCGGCACGCCGACGTCTTGACGGACTCCACTTTATGCACGCGATCTCGACAACTGAATCGGACCAGTCCTAAAACCGTGCATCGTTCGTGGCGAGATCGTCCGAGGCGGCGAGTGGGGCGCTGCGGAAGGTATTGCCGGCGGCGTGCGAGCGACTCGGACCGCTTCACGCGCGTTGCGTGAGCAATGTCAGACCCGTCCGATGGAGATCGATGGCGTACGTGCATCTAATACGAAGCGTTCCGGCCGATATCGCTCGGCCTTCATCCGACAGGGAGTACTGACGATGCGCGACGCAAGCCGTCTGGCGAAAGGCCGACGTCATGGGCCCGAATGGCTGCGGAAATCATGCGAAATAGGACCAGGCTGATTGTGCGGCCGCGGTGCGTTCTTCGACAATGCGCAGGTCGGGCAAGCGCATGGTATGAGCCCGATACCTCGTATCCGAAGCGTGGCTTCGTTCGTCGCGCTGCCCGGTTGCCGGGCAGCGTCTTTTTCCCGGCGAAAGCGCGCCGCGACCGCGCCGGTTTGCGCGATGCGCGCCGGCAGACACACGTGAATGCCTTGCGGCGGCCGGTGGGCTCGGCCGTATCTGCACCATTTGGGTCGCAGGTTGGGAGAACGCTGCCTCATGCGAGCGCAGGGCATTCACGCCTGTCCACGGAGCGATTGCCGGCCTCGTGTAACCACGCACGCGCGTCGACCGGCGGCGCCTCGTCCTCCCGTTGCGCAGCCCGGCATGGCCGGTTCGCATTCCCGACATGCCGCTGCGCATCCCCACGCGCACGGTCATGCCCGCACCGACACGCTCGGTCGCATGCGGCAACAACGCCGCTTTCCCTGGCCGCCATTGCGTGCGGCTTTTCCACACGTCAATGAGGGGCACTTCATGAAAAAGCATCACCTTTCCATCGTCTCCACCCTGATCGCACTCGCGTGTGCCGGCGGCATGCCTGCTGCGCGCGCCGCCGGCCCGAAACCCGATTCGGCGTTGCCGCCGGGCGTCGAGGCGGTCGTGAACAACGTGCCGATTCCGCGTATCGACGTCGACGACGCGATCAGAACATCCGGTCAGCCAGACACGCCCGAGCTGCGTGCGCAGGTCAGGCAGAACCTGATCATCCAGAAACTGGTCGAGCAGGCCGCCGACAAGGCCAACTACGGCAGCCGCCCCGAAGTGAACAAGGTCGTGATGCGGGCCCGCACGATCGCGTCGTCGGATCTGTATCTGCACGAGATGGCCCGCCCGCAGCCGGTGACCGACGCGCAGGTGAAGGCGCGCTACGACCAGATCGTCGCGAGCGCCGCGCCGTTCCAGTACCGCGCGGAAGTGATTGCCGTGGGTAGCCCGGCGCAGGCGAACGAAGTGATCGCGGAGCTGAAGAAGGGCACCGCGTTTGACGCGCTCGCGAAGAAGTACAACACGACACCGAACGGCGGTATCGCGGAGTGGGTCGATCTGCATACGCCGGTGGCCGAAGGGAATACGGGCGGTGTGCCGGTCCCCGTCGCGCAGACGATCACGTCGCTGAAGCCGGGTGCCGTTGCGGCGCCGATCCGGATCGGCAATGCATTTGCGTTCGTGAAACTCGACCAGAAGCGCGCGACCGTCGTGCCGACGTTCGACGCGGCGAAGCACGTGCTGCGACAGCAACTCGAGGCGCAGGCGGATCAGCGCGCCATGGCGGCGCTCGTCGAGAAGCTGACTGAGCAGGCGACGATTCAGCAGTAAGTGCACGATGGGCGAAGGGTTGCCAGTGTGTCCGGTGAGGCATGCGGGCAGCCCGCTTTTCGGTTGCATTGGAATCGTTTCGGTACGCGATCGGACGGTCACGAATCCGACGCATGCTGCTTGATTGCTTGCGCGCGGTGACGCGCTGCAGAATCAGCCTCGTCCGATTGGCTGTAACGTTCGTTCACGATAAATTGACGAGGTGTGGTGCCGGAGCGGCTTCGGCGGCGACCGCTGGGCCCGGTCGCAGTCATGCTATTCATTGATAGCGCTACTCCTAACGCTGCCTCATGCGAGCGCCGAGGATATTCCGGCGCCACACGCTTCTTTCCGTGAGTGCGAAGTGCGTGAGATTGCGACGGTGATCGTCGCCGCTTCGATCTTGCTTAAACCGCGCTGATCGATCAATTCGTTGAGTCTGAGTGCCTGCGTCGCCTTGGCGGTGAGTTCTGGCGCCTCTTCAAAACCGGGGTCGACGAGCACGTTGTCGGTGCCCTGGAGGTGAGCGGTGCGAATCATCGAGTTTCTCCCGCCCGCCCGTGACGGGCATTCGACGGTGGCCGGATTCGACCACCGCACGCACTTTTCCGTCTACTTCACCCGCCCTCAAACTGAAACCGTGATCCCCGCCGGCCCCGAGTTCCCTGCCGGCCGCACCACGATGTCCACGTGCTGGCCAAGCGACGCGAGCGTCACCATTAGCGTTTCCAGTGAGACATTGCGCAGCCTGTCGCGCTGCTCGGGGGTGACCACCGGGCGGGTCATTTCGGCGAGCGCCGAGCTGTCGGCATCGCTGAGGCCGAGCGACGCGATCAGCGCGTTCAGTTTCAGCACGAGTGCGGACTTGGCCGCCAGTTCACCGACATCGTAGAAATCGAAATCGGCCGGCACGTCGTCGGTGTACTGATTCGGATTCTCGTCATTCATCACGCTTCCTCCGTCATCACCGAAAACTGCCGTTGCTGCCGTCCCGTTACGGGATCGACTTCGGGGAAGCCATGCGTTTCGTCGTGGATGCCATCCCCATCGTCGAGCGGCGTAATCACCAGCCGCTTGTGCGATACGTCGATCCGCAAGCGCTGCCCGGGATCGAAACCCGCCGCCTCGATCCAGCGGCCGGACAATTTCGTCCACAGATACATGACAGGCGGCGCCATGTCGGTCAGCCTGAGGTGCGGAACGAGACGTCCGGATTGAAAGGACGATTGCGGGGGAAAAAAGCAATCGCGGAAATACGTCGGTGCGTTATGATTCGCGCCAGCCATGGTCAACTCCTTGGTTGAGTTGGTTGTGGTCAGCGGCCCGCAGGTGTTGTTCTCACCTGCGGGCCGCGCTCGTTTACGCAGCGGATTTCGATCGCCATTCCGTTACATGATCGGCATGTCGAAATGACCGAACCTTCCTCGCGAAAACGTGCAACCACTCTACCGAGATTGGCGGTGGTCTGATATCGGTCTTGTACGGTTTTATCGACATTGGCCATTCGGCCGATGTCTTGCATCCTTGATGCGCAACGGTTCCGGGGCCGTCGCGCCGGCGGGCCGCTTCGTCACTTCATCGCCGATATGTCAGAAAACGTGTCGGCCGGTTGTTGCGACGCGCCAGCCGCACGGCGCACGAGGATCTCGTTCGCATCTTGCCGATACCGCTCGAACTCGCGCGCGAACGCCGCGGCGTCGCCTGCCAGCGCCAGCGCTTCCATCGACGCGCAGATCCCCGATATCTCATGCTCGCCGATCATCGCGAACGCGCCGCGCATGCTGTGGATCTCGGTCCGCGCGGCCTTCAGGTCGCCGTCCTGCAGCGCGCGAGCGATCGCGGCATTCGAGCGGCGCGCGGTGTCCGACAGCACCTTGTGCAGATCCTGCGGCAGGGGCCCATGCCTGCGCGACGGCGGCGGAGAATGCGGCGGCAGCGACGCGCCCGTGTGTTTCGTGATCGCCAGCTCGAGCGATTTCAGCGACGTCGGCTTCGCGACGATCTCGTCGATCCCCGCTTCTCGTGCAAGACGCAGTTCGTCGGGCTCCGCATGCGCGGTCACCGCGAGAATCGGTCGCGCGCGGCCCCGCTCGCGCAGCACGCGCGCGAACGCATAGCCGTCGAGCCCCGGCATGTTGAGGTCGGTCATCACGAGCGCATAGTCGTGCCGGTCGACGAGATCGAGCGCTTCCGCGACGCTCGATGCGACATCGGCCGGATAGCCTAGAACGTCGAGCTGATCGTGGATCAGCGAACGGTTCACCGGATTGTCGTCGACGAACAGCACGCGTGCGTTCGGCGCATCCGAACCCGCGTCGGGCCGTGCGGCGCCCGGCCGGTGATCGAGCGGCAGCGGCAGCGTGACGACGAACGTCGAGCCGACGCCCGGCACGCTGTCGACCGAAATCCCGCCGCCCATCGATTCGACGAGCTTGTGACTCAGCGCCAGCCCGATGCCGGTGCCGCCGAAGCGGCGCGCGATCGACCGGTCGGCCTGCGCGAACGGCTCGAAGATGCGCGCGAGCTGGTCGGCCGTCATCCCGATCCCCGAATCGCTGACGCGGATCGTCACCGGCGTCGCATCGACCGCCGATGCGGACACCGACAGCGCGACCGTCCCGCGATCGGTGAACTTGATCGCGTTGCTGACGAGGTTCACGACGATCTGCCGCACGCGCATCGGGTCGCCGACGTACGCATGCGACACGGCCGGATCGATCTCCACGCGCAGCGCGACGCCCTTCGCGGCGGCCATCGGCTCGAACAGGTCGGCGAGGTCGCGCATCAGTTCGTCGATGCGGAAGCTGGTGGCTTCGAGCGTCATCCGGTCGGCCTCGATCTTCGTCATGTCGAGCACGTTGTTCAGCATGTCGAGCAGCATCCGCGCGGCCGACGTGACCGCGTGCAGCCGGCGTTTCTGCCGGCTCGGGTCGGGCGCCTTGTCGAGCAGTTCGAGATTGCCGAGCATCGCGTTCAGCGGCGTGCGGATCTCGTGCGTGATCGTCGCGAGGAACGTCGACTTCGCTCGGTTCGCGCTGCCGAGCGCGCGCTCGGCGTCGGCGCGCGTCGTGATGTCGGAGAAGCTGCACAGCAGCGTGTCGCGGTCCTTGTAGCGCGCGCGGACGAAGTTGACGAGCAGGTCGCGCATGCGGCCGTCGCCGAGCGTCACCGTCAGTTCGACGTCGAGCTGGAACGCGTCGCCGTCCTGGCGCTCGCGATAGCGCGCGAGCAGGCGTTCATGCAGCGGCGGCGAGCCGGCCTCCTTCTCGTAGAGCTCCATCATCCGGTTGCGCAGCAGCACCTGGCGCGAGCCGAGCGAAATCAGGCCGATGCCGAACGGCGCGGTCGAGATGATCGCGCGGCTCATCTGTTCGCTTTCGAACACGCGTCGCGAGCGCCGGAACAGCGGCGCGAACAGCTTCAGGTCGAACGCGACGACGAGCGTCCACAGCACGGCGAGCATCAGTGCGGTCGTGCCGAATTCCCGCAGCATCGCGGGCCAGATCGCATGCGCGATCATCCGCCACGAGTACGCATAGACGATCGCGAAGCCCGTATCGGAGATCCGGTCGCTGACCGTGAAGATGCCGTCCCGATAGTTCGCGGCGAGCCGGTCGAAGCCGTGCAGCCAGTCGCCATCGGCGAGCGCCTGACGCATCAGCGCGGGGCCGTCGGTCGACGCGTTCGTCCGGTCCGCGCTCAGCAGGATGCGGCCGGTTTCGTCGACGAGCATTGCCACCGTGTCGTCGGGCGCGTGATCCATCCGGTCGGCGATCACGTCCACGTCGAGGTCGCTGACGAAGGTCATCACGTGATCGAGGCCGTCGAATACCGGCTCGACGAGGCGGAACACGGTCTTGCCGGTCAGCGGATCGACCGCGGGCGGCTGCCACGCAATGCGGCGCGTGTTGCGCCAGTGGCGCGCGATCGCCGGATCGCGCCAGTCGGCGACGTCGAAGGCGAGGCGGTCGATCAATCCGTGCGTGTCGTGCACGCCCATGCGTGCGAGCAAGTCCGGATACGGCGTGTCCGGCGGCGGCGTGATCGCGATCACGCGATGGTCGGGGCTGTACGCATAGCCGGTGACCGGCCGGCCGGTCTGGCGCTCGGCGGCCGCGATCGAGATCGTCTGGCGCTCCATCAACTGCACGTAGCGATCGAATTCGCCGTTGGCGGTCGCATCGGACGTGGCCGCGACGAACACTTCGGTGGCGCCGCGCATCGGCGACAGCAAGACGTGCCCGTCGCGCCGTAGCGTGTCGGACGACGTGCGCGCGTGCGGCGGATGGCCGTTCCACAGCAATTCCGCATTGATGACCGCGCGGCGCATCGACGCCTGCTTCGCGTCGATTTCGAGCTGAACGAGCGCCTTGTGCGTCGTGAGCAGCTCGCGCCGTTTCGAGATGTAGTCGCGCACCGAGCCGGTGAGCAGGATGCTTGCCGTGAACAGCATCACGAGCGACAGGAGCACGGCGCCGCCATACAGCGTGAAGCGCTGATAGCGATGCAGCAGGCCCAGATCGCGCGGCTCGCCGCCGATCGAAGCGAACGGCGCGCCGGCATCCGCCTGGGACGCGAAGAGATGTCGAATGGGCATGGAGCGATACCGTGAATCGATGCGCAAATCAGGAGCCGCGAGCGGTTCGCGCGGTGCTGGCCGCGCGCGATCCGGGACGTGGGGCGATATCCGTAAGCCGTGTGGTGAGGCAGGCGAATCGCGCTGCCGGCTCGGGGAACGAGCGAATTATCGGGATAGTGGGGTCGCCCGTATGTAGGGCAATCCGAAACAGTCGACGGCAATGACTAAGACCAGTCCTATTTGTTCGAGACTTTGCGCGATGCGTATATAAATCCTGCCGCGTGCGCGTGTCAAATCAAATCGAAATTCGATCAAGAGAACGTAGCATTCGTGGCGGTTTGGCACAGGCGATTGTCAAGCAACGTCAGGCTAGGACCGGTCCTACAAAATAAGTCATCGCACGTCCGGCCGTCTGATTAACCAAATGACAGCCGATCAATACATTGGCATCTGTGGACGAGGCTTGTCCTTTCTTCTTCTCTTCTACAGAGGCTATCAACGTGAACAAGACTTATCGGACCGTCTGGAACGCGACGACGGGCACCTGGGCGGCAGCGCCCGAGACGGCGCGGATGCGCACGAAATCGAAAGCGAACTCGACGATGAAGTCGTCGGTGACGGCCGCGGTCGCGGTGATGGCCGGGGTCGGCGGCGGGACGATGTCGGTCGATGCGATGGCGCAGGCCGCGAACGGCGGCGGTTCGTTGTCGCTTTGCGCACCGTCGGGAAGCGGGCTGACCGGAACGACGTTCGGTGGCGGCAATACCGCTGGCACGCGGTTGACCACGGCATGTGGCACTGCGATCCAGAACTTCAGGCTCAGCGAAGGTCACGTACGGTCGTTCCAGCTGTACAACAACAGTAACGTCAACGGCGGCGGCGTCGGTCAGGCGAGCGCCGCGACCGAAGCGGGTATCAGCGGCACCGTCGACGGGCATCTCTTCTTGCTCGGCGGATCCGGCGTGCACCTCAGGGGCCCGGTGGATTTCGACAGCAACGCGAGCATGACGAATCACCGCATCACGAACCTGGCGAATGGTACGGCCGGGACGGACGCCGTTAACCTGAATCAGTTGAATGCGGCGGTTGCGGCCACCGGCAACCCGTATGTCGATGTGCGTGGTACGACTGCCGCGAATGCGACGGGGTCGCGTTCCATTGCAATCGGCGACGGCGCGATTGCGCGCAATACGGCTGGGGCCGGCCAAACGAATATCGCTATCGGCGCTGCCGCCAACACGGCCGGCGGTTTCGGGCAGATTGCGCTCGGTGAAAACGCGTCGGCGCAGAATAGTGCGGCCGGCGGCGCGATTGCCATCGGACGAAATGCCACGACCACGCAGCGTGGCGTGGCGATCGGCGACGGCGCCATGGCGACGGCATGGTACGGTGTCGCGCTCGGCGACGGGTCGCTGGCGAATCAGCAAAATACGGTATCGGTGGGCAACGCCACCCTTCAGCGACGGATCGTCAATCTCGCCGCCGGGACGAACGATACCGATGCCGTAAACGTCGGGCAGCTGAACACGGAGCTTGCGAAGAAAGTCGACAATACCTACTTCAAGGTTAACAGCACGGCCGCGGGCGCTGTCGTTACCTCGACGAATTCGATTGCGATCGGACCAGGTGCATCCGCGACTCCCGCAGGGGCAGTCGGGTCCAACTCGATCGCGATCGGCAATGGCGCCGCAGCGGGCGGGACCGACTCGATCATGATCGGGACGAACGCGAGCCATTCCGGGTCAGGTGCGACGGTGGTGGGCGGTAACGCAAGCGCCATGGGTGGCGGTGCGGGCGTTGCGTTGGGGGTGAGCAGCTCGGCTGCGGGGTATTCGAGCGTGGCGTTGGGTTCGAACACGACCGCAAGCGGTCGGAACTCCGTTGCGTTGGGTGCCGGAAGCGTTGCGGATGCCGTGAATACCGTCTCCGTCGGGTCGGCAGCGGTGCAGCGGCGCGTCACGAACGTGGCGGCCGGTACGGCTGCCACCGATGCAGTTAACGTGAGCCAGCTGACGGGCGTGACGAACGCGCTCGGCGGCGGCGCGGGTGTGGGCGCGGACGGCAGCGTGACGCAGCCGACGTACAGCGTCGCGGGCAGGGATTACAACAACGTGGGCGACGCGCTCGACGCGATCGCCGCGAGCGGTGGCGATCCGGACGCGGTGAAGTACGACGATGCGACGCATCAGGCGGTCACGCTGGGCAACGCCGGTACGCCGGTGGCGATCCACAACGTGGCGGAAGGTGCGCTGACGGCGACGAGTACGGACGCGGTGAACGGTTCGCAACTGTTCGCGACGAACACGCGCGTGGGTGATCTGGAAGGCTCGCTGCGCGATGGCGGTGTGATCGATCCTGTGACGGGCGAATCGCTGGCCGTGGTGTACGACGGCACGGCGAAGGACACCGTGACGCTGAAGGGCGCAGACGGTACGACGCTCTCGAACGTGAAGGCCGGCGTGTCCGACATGGACGCGGTGAACGTATCGCAGCTGAAGGACTCGGGCCTGATCGGCGACGACGGCAAGTCGATCGCCGCGGTCACGTACGACCGCAATGCGGACGGCTCGCCGAACTACGGCACGGTGACGCTGGGCAACGGCGCGGGTCCGACGCAACTGAAGAATGTCGCGGCAGGCGTCGACGGCACGGACGCGGTCAACGTCAATCAGATGAACACGGGCCTGTCGGATCTGGAGGATCGCCTCAAGGGTGCCGATCTGCGCTTCGTCAAGGTCAACGCCGACCCGGCGACGGGCACGCCTGCGCTCGCGACGGGCGCGCTGGCGGTCGCCATCGGTTCCGGTGCGCAAGCCGCGGGCGCGAACTCGCTGGCGTTGGGCAGCGGCGCGCGCGTGTCCGGCACGGGTTCGGTCGCGATCGGCTACAACTCGGTCGCGAACCAGAACAACGTCGTGTCGGTCGGCAGTGTCGGCAACGAGCGCCGGATCGTCAACGTCGCGGACGGTGACGTGTCGTTCCAGAGCACGGACGCGGTCAACGGCGGCCAGTTGTATGCAGCGCTGAACGACCTGTCGACGTCGGTGAGCTCGAAGACGCAGCAAGCCATCGACAGCTTCTCGTCGGCCCTCGACGAAAAGACGAAGGCCACGCTCAACGAAGTGAACTCGCGCGCGTCGCTGATGGACGTCACCGATCCGCTCGTCGCGATCGAAGGCGTGCGCGGCGACAACCTGGCTTCGCTGAACGGCGCGGACCCGAGCACGGCGACGGCGGCGGCGATCGGTTCGTCGACGGTCGCAAGTGGCGCGAACGCGGTGGCGGTCGGCCTGCAGAGCGGCGCGCTCTCCGACAACTCGGTGGCGATCGGCAGCTTCGCGCAGACGGGCGCCGGCCAGCCGTACTCGGTCGCGATGGGTTCGAACGTGCAGACGAACGGCACGCAGGCCGTGGCGATGGGTGCGAACGCACAGGCCAACGCCGACTACGCGCTGGCGATCGGCAACAACAACGTGCAGGCGATCGGCGACAGCTCGATCGCGCTCGGCAACGGCGCCAACGTACGTGCGGGTGCGACGAACTCGATCGCGATGGGCACCGGCGCGAACGTTGCGCGCAACGTCGAGGGCGCGATGGCGCTCGGCTCCGGCGCGACGGCCACGACGAACGGCGGCATCGCGCTCGGCGACAACGCGCTCGCCAACCGTGCGAACGCGCTGTCGATCGGCCGTGCGGGTGCGGAACGCCAGATCGTCAACGTGGCGGCCGGTACGCAGACGACGGACGCGGTCAACGTGGGCCAGTTGACGGGCGTGACGAACGCGCTCGGCGGTGGCGCGGGCGTGGGCGCGGACGGCAGCATCACGCAGCCGACGTATAGCGTGGGCGGAAAGAATTACGACAACGTGGGCGATGCGCTCGACGCGATCGCCGCGAGCGGCGGCGATCCGGACGCGGTGAAGTACGACGACGGTACGCATCAGGCGATCACGCTGGGCAACGCCGGTACGCCGGTGGCGATCCACAACGTGGCGGAAGGCGCGCTGACGGCGACGAGCACGGACGCGGTGAACGGTTCGCAGCTGTTCGCGACGAACACGCGCGTTGGCGACCTGGAGGACTCGCTGCGTGACGGCGGTGTGATCGACCCGGTGACGGGCGAATCGCTGGCCGTGGTGTACGACGGCACCGCGAAGGACACCGTGACGCTGGCCGGCGCGGACGGCACGACGCTCTCGAACGTGAAGGCCGGCGTGGCCGACATGGACGCGGTGAACGTATCGCAGCTGAAGGGTTCGGGCCTGATCGGCGACGACGGCAAGTCGATCGCCGCGGTCACGTACGACCGTAACGCGGACGGCACGCCGAACTACGGTTCGGTGACGTTGGGTAACGGCGCGGGTCCGACGCAAATCAAGAACGTTGCTGACGCAACGGACGACGGCGACGCACTGAACCTCGGCCAGTTGAAGGATGCCGGTCTGGTGGGCGACGACGGCGCAGGCAACCTGACGTCGGCCGCGGTCACGTACGACCGGAACGCGGATGGCACGATCAATCGCGACAAGGTCACGCTGCAAGGCACGGACGGCACGACGCTCGCGAACGTGAAGGCCGGTGTGGCCGACATGGATGCGGTGAACGTATCGCAGCTGAAGGATTCGGGCCTGATCGGCGACGACGGCAAGGCGATTGCCGCGGTGACGTACGACGATGCGACGAAGAGCTCGGTGACGCTTGGCGGCACGAGCGCGACGACGCCGGTGGCGCTCTACAACGTGGCGGAAGGCGCGCTGACGGCAACGAGCACGGACGCCGTGAACGGTTCGCAGCTGTTCGCGACGAACACGCGCGTCGGCGATCTGGAAGATTCGCTCGGCCGGGGCGGCGTGATCGACCCGGTGACGGGCGAATCGCTGGCGGTCGTCTACGACGGCACCGCGAAGGACACCGTGACGCTGGCCGGCGCAGACGGTACGACGCTCGCGAACGTGAAGGCCGGTGTGGCCGACACGGACGCGGTGAACGTAGCGCAGTTGAAGGATTCGGGACTGATCGGCGACGACGGCAAGTCGATCGCCGCGGTGACGTACGACCGTAACGCGGACGGCACGCCGAACTACGGCACGGTGACGCTGGGCAACGGCGCCGGCCCGACGCAACTGAAGAACGTTGCGGTGGCGACGGACGACACGGACGCGGTCAACTTCGGCCAGATGAAGCAATACGTGGCCGACAACCCGGGCGAAGGCGGCCCGGGCAACCCGCTGGCCGTCGCCTACGACGACGCATCGAAGGGCCAGGTCACGCTGCAAGGCGGCGCGGACGGCACGAAGCTGTCGAACGTCGCGGCGGGCGAAGTGAGCGCGACCAGCACGGACGCGATCAACGGCGCGCAACTGCACGGCACGGCACAAAGCGTGGCCGATGCGCTCGGCGGTGGCTCGACGGTGGGCGCGGACGGCACGGTGACGAACCCGACGTATTCGCTGGCCGATCCGGCGGACGGCTCGACGAGGACCGAGTACCACAACGTCGGAGACGCACTCGCGAACCTGGATGGCCGTACGTCGACGAACACGGAAAACATCACCGTGATCAACAAGCAGCTGGCCGATTCGGGTCTGGTCGATCCGGTGACGGGTCAGTCGATTGCCGCGGTGACATATGACCGTAACGCGGACGGCACGCCGAACCGTGGCTCGGTGACGCTGGGCGGCGCAGATGCAACGACGCCGGTGGCGTTGAAGAACGTCGCCGACGGCACGGATCGTCACGACGCGATCAACCTGGGTCAGTTGCAGGACGCGGGCCTCGTTGCGCCGGTCGATCCGACGGATCCGGGCGCGGGCCTGAAGTCGCTGGCAGTCACGTATGACGGCGTCGCGCAGGACACGGTTACGCTGAAGGGCGCGGACGGCACGACGCTCGCGAACGTGAAGGCCGGTGTGGCCGACATGGACGCAGTCAACGTGTCGCAGCTGAAGGACGCGGGCCTGATCGGCGACGACGGCAAATCGATTGCCGCGGTGACGTACGACGATGCGACGAAGGGCAAGGTCACGCTGCAAGGCGCGGACGGCACGACGCTCGCGAACGTGAAGGCCGGCGTGGCCGACATGGACGCGGTGAACGTGAGCCAGTTGAAGGACTCGGGCTTGATCGGCGACGACGGCAAGGCGATCGCCGCGGTGACGTACGACGATGCGACGAAGAGCACGGTGACGCTCGGCGGCGCGGGTTCGACGACGCCTGTCACGTTGAAGAACGTGGCGGACGGCGTGGAGCGTCATGACGCGATCAACCTCGGTCAGCTTCAGGACGCCGGCCTCGTTGCACCGGTCGATCCGACGAATCCGGGTGCGGGCTTGACCTCGACGGCAGTCACGTACGACAGGCACGCGGACGGTTCGGTCAACTTCGACCAGATCACGCTGAAGGGCGGCGCGGACGGCACGAAGCTGTCGAACGTGGCGGCGGGCGAAGTGAGCGCGACCAGCACGGATGCGATCAACGGTTCGCAACTGCATGGCACGGCACAGAGCGTGGCCGATTCGCTCGGCGGCGGCTCGACGGTGGGCGCGGACGGCACGGTGACGAACCCGACGTATTCGCTGGCCGACCCGGCCAACGGCTCGGCGAAGACCGAGTACCACAACGTGGGCGATGCATTGGCAAACCTGGACGGCCGTACGTCGACGAACACGGAAAACATCACCGTGATCAACAAGCAACTGGGCGACTCGGGTCTGATCGATCCGGTGACGGGCCAGACGCTTGCCGCGGTGACGTACGACCGTAACGCGGACGGCACGCCGAACCGCGGCTCGGTGACGCTCGGCGGCGCAGACGCAACGGCACCGGTGGCGTTGAAGAACGTCGCGGCCGGCGTGGATCGCCACGACGCGATCAACCTCGGCCAGTTGCAGGACGCCGGCCTCGTCGCGCCGGTCGATCCGTCGAACCCGGGTGCGGGCCTGACGTCGCTCGCGGTCGCGTACGACAACGTGGCGAAGGACAAGGTCACGCTGGCGGGCGCGGACGGCACGACGCTCACGAACGTGAAGGCCGGCGCGGTGAGCGCCACCAGCACGGACGCGATCAACGGCTCGCAGCTGTACGGCGCGTCGAAGAGCGTGGCGAACGCGCTGGGCGGCGGTGCGACGGTCGACGCGAACGGCAACGTGACGAACCCGTCGTACACCGTCAACAACCAGACGTTCGACAACGTCGGCGATGCACTCGACAACATTTCGAGCAGCCTCGTCCACGGTTCGATCGGCCTCGTGCAGCAGGACGAGGACACGCGCGACATCATGGTCGCGAAGGACACGGACGGCACGACCGTGAACTTCGCCGGCACGGCGGGCGACCGCGTGCTGACCGGCGTGGCGGCGGGTGCGGTGAGCGCGACGAGCAGCGACGCGATCAACGGCTCGCAACTGCACGGCACCGCGCAGAGCGTGGCCGACACGATCGGCGGCGGCACGACGGTCGATGCGGACGGCAAGCTCACGGGCACGTCGATCCTCGTCAACGGCGATCGCTACAAGACGGTCGAGGAAGCGGTCCAGGCGGCGGCAACGTCCGGCGCGACGGATTCGATGGCGGTTCGGTACGACAACCTCGACCACACGAGCGTCACGCTCGGCGGGACGGGCGCGCTCGCACCGGTGCGTCTGGGTAACGTCGCGGACGGCGCGAGCCAGTACGACGCCGTGAACTTCGGCCAGTTGAGCGACCTGCGGAACGAGTTCGACGAGCGGATCGGCGGCATCGACGATCGCGTCGTCCGGCTCGAAACCCCGGGAGGCGGCGGTGGCGGCGGCGGTTCGGGCGGCAGCGACTACTTCGCGGGCACGGACATCGGCACGGGCACGACGCCGGCCACCGCCGGCACCGGCGTGGGCAACACGGCGGCCGGTTCGGGCGCGGTGATCGGCGACGGCGTGAACAACGGCACGGCCATCGGTTCGAGTTCGAACGTGTCGGCGAGCAACGGTGTCGCGATCGGTTCGGGCGCGAAGAGCTCGGCGGAAGGCGCGGCGGCGATCGGCAGCAATGCGAACGCGTCGGGCAGCAAGTCGGCCGCGATCGGCGAAGGCGCGAACGCGTCCGGTTCGAACTCGGTCGCGCTGGGCGCAGGTTCGGTGGCGACGAGCGACAACACGGTGTCGGTCGGCTCGGCGACGCAGCAGCGCACGATCTCGAACCTGGCCGACGGCGTGAACGCGTCCGACGCGGCGACGAAGGGTCAGCTCGACCGCGCGATGGGCGGCATGCAAGGCCAGATGAACGAGCTGTCGCGCAACGCGTACTCGGGCATCGCCGCAGCCACCGCGCTGACGATGATTCCGGGCGTCGATCCGGGTAAGACGTTGTCGTTCGGTATCGGCGGCGCGACGTTCCAGGGCTATCAGGCCGTGGCGTTCGGCGGCGAAGCCCGCATCACGCAGAACCTGAAGATGAAGGCCGGCGTGGGTCTGTCGAGCGGCGGCAACACCGTCGGCGTGGGTGCGTCGTACCAGTGGTAGTGCGCGGGGCGGGGCGCAAGCCCCGCCCGTGCCGCACCCGTTCCCTTTCCCTTAATCCGATTTTTTGCCGTCCGCCTTCGGGCGGACGTTTTCATCATGAAAATTTCCACTTTGTTGTTGCGCGCCGCATCGGTCGGCGCGATCGCGATGGCGCTCGGTGCGTGCACGACGCAATCGGGCCTCACCTACGACATTCGCGCGGTATCGATCCCCGGCAAGCCGGACAACGTGTTCCGCGTGAGCTGCGACGGCCTGCTGGGCAGCGCGAACGCCTGTGCCCGCGCGGCCGAGGCGTTCTGCCAGGGCAAGGGCTTCACGCCGCTCGAGATGATCGACCGCGTGTACAGCCGCGCGCCGATGAAGGACCCGCGCGAAATCACGTTCATGTGCGGCAAGCCACAGCCGGTGCCCGTCGCGGCGCCGGTCGCGCAGCCGCAACCGCAGCCGGCCCCCGCGCCGCAGCCGGTGCCGCAGCGCCAGGTGCTGCTGCAGGGCGACGCGAACTTCGCGCTCGACAGCGCCGTGCTGTCGCCGCAGGCGCGCAACCAGCTCGACCGCTTCATCGACATCAACCGCGGCATCGAATTCCGCCGCGTGACCGTCACCGGCTTCACCGATTCGACGGGCGGCAAGACGCACAATCTCGCGCTGTCGGCTTCACGAGCGCGCAACGTGATGAACTACCTGAGCAGCAATGGCCTGAAGGCCCAGTCGTTCGTGTCGGAAGGCGCCGGCGCGGCCGACCCGGTCGCGACCAATGCGACGGCCGAAGGCCGTGCGCAGAACCGTCGCGTCGAGATCCGGATCGATGCGCGCTGATACCGCACGCTGATACGCCGAGCGGCGGGCATCGCCGATGCACCCGCCCGCTCGGCCCCGGCCCGGCAAAACACCGAAGCCGCCCGCTCGCCACGAGCCGGCGGCTTTTTTGTGCGACCGCACATCCCGGCGCCGGGCCACCGGCCCGATCCGTGGATGGCACCCCGGTTTCATGCGAAGATAGCGCCCAATTACGATCCACGACGCGCGCGAGCGCCGTCGCCGCGCCGGTGCATGGCGGTTTCCGCCACGACGCCAGGCGGCGCAAATCTGGACGACTATGGGAAGCTATCTGATACGCGTGGTACTGGCCGACGACCATCCGGCGATGCTCGCCGGTGTCGAGCACGGGCTGTCGTCGGTGCCGACGATCCAGCTGACCGGCAAGGCCGGCAGTTCGACGGAATTGATCCGGCTGCTCGATGCCGGCGCGTGCGACGTCGTGGTGTCCGATTACGCGATGCCGGGCGGCGCGCACGGCGACGGCATCACGCTGTTCTCCTACCTGCAACGCAACTACCCGGCGGCCAAGCTGGTCGTGCTGACCATGCTCGACAATCCGGCGGTGATCGGCGCGCTCACGCGGCTCGGCATTACCTGCATCGTCAGCAAATCCGATACGGTCGATCACCTGATTCCCGCGATTCATGCGGCCGCGACGGGCGGCACGTACTACTCGCCGTCGGTCGAGAAGGTCGTGCGCACGCTCACGTCGCATTCGAGCGCGCGGGCCGTCGACCAGAAGCGCGAACTGAGCGCGCGCGAGATCGAGGTCGTGCGGATGTATGCGTCGGGCATGACGGTGAACGAGATTGCGGAGAAGTTGAGCCGCAGCAAGAAGACGATCAGCACGCAGAAGGCGCGCGCGATGGAAAAGATCGGCGTGGACAAGGACATCGACCTGCTGCGCTACGCGATCGAGAGCGGGATCGTCGCCGCCGCCGGCGGCGAAGGGCGCGGTGGGGAAGGGGAAGCCGAAAGCGCACCGGGCGGCGAACCGGCCTGACCGGGTGCGTTGTCACGCACTGCGTGGTGGCGGCGCGCATCGGCCCGTCCGCGCGGCGAAGCAACGCCGGCGCGGATCCACGCACCGGCGCAGAGTGGGCGCCGATGCATTCATCTCGGCGTTTCGGGCAGATCAGTCCGTGTCGCCGGCCGCCTGCGCCGATGCGTACCCGTAATCGGTCACGAGCCCGCACGAGATCGCATAGCGAACCAGATCGACGTCGCGCTCGATGCCGAGCTTCTGCATGGCCGAACTCTTCTGCGTGCTGATCGTCTTCTTGCTGCGATTCAGCTTGTCGGCGATGTCGTTCACCGACAGCCCCGACGCAAACAGCCGGATCACCTCGACCTCGCGTACCGACAGCGCCGGCGCCTTGCCGGTCGCGCTGCCCGTGTTGCGCAGGATCTTGTCCATCGACGGCGACAGGTAGCGGCCGCTCGTATAGGCCGCGTGGATCGCCATCGTCAGATGATTCGGCAAGTCCGACTTGCTGACGATGCACGCGATGCCGAGATTGATCAGCGCGCGCAGCGCGACCGCGTTTTCCATCATCGTCATCACGACGATCTTCAGGCAGGGATGGCGTTTCAGGATCGCCGTGAACAGCGCGAGCCCGTCGCCGTGATCGCTGCCGGGCATCGCATAGTCGGACACGAGCACGTCGCACGGATGGCTCGCGAGCGCTTCCATCAGTTCCGTCGAGTTGTGCGCGGTCGCGACGACCGTGACGGTATTCGTCGCCGACAGCTCGTAGCGGGCGCCGATGACGATCGCCGGATGGTCGTCGGCGATCACGATGCGGATGGGGAAGGTCTTGTTCATGAGGTTCTCACGCGTCGCGCGGTGCCGCGCGGCACGCGTTCGGCGTTGTTGAGCGGATTGGAGCCGGCGCGGGGCGCCGTCGCGGGCGGCACAACGGCTGGCCGGACGCGACGCCGTCGCGCCGACGGCCGGTGGCAACTCGGAGGAATCGCCACTGGCCGTCGGCCGAACAGCGGGGGAATCGCTTCCCCCGCTTCGGGTCGACGCTCCGCTTGCGCGGAGCCGTCCGGTCAGAACTCGTAGCCGACCTGCGCACGGATGCCCACGTCACCGACCGAGGTGACCGACGTCGCGCCGTTCACCAGCCAGTTGCCGTTGCGCGAACGGTAGGTGGCGCCGGCCGCGATCGCCGAGCCGCTCTTGAAGTTCGCGGCGCCCACTGCGACGACCGTCTTGCCCGGCTGCGACGGCGTCATGTTCGGCATCGCCATCGCGGCCGCGATACCGGCGTACGCGTTCTTCGCGACGTCGTTGATCGCGCGGTTCGTGTCGTTGAAGCGCTGGTCGACCGATTCCATCGCGCGGTCGAGCTGGCCCTTCGTCGCCGCGTCGGACGCGTTGATGCCGTCGGCGATGTTGACGAGGCGGCGGTTGCCTTCCGCGGTGCCATCGCCGAACGAGACGGTGTTCGCTTCCGTTGCGACCGAACCCTGGCCGATCGCGACGGAGTTGCTGCCGGTGGCCGACGCGCCCTGACCGAGCGCGGTGCTGCCTTCACCCGATGCGACCGAGCCCTGGCCGACTGCCGAGCTGTTGTCACCCGATGCGACCGAGCCCTGGCCGATAGCCGAACTGTTCTCGCCCGACGCGACCGAGCCGTTGCCGATGGCCGAGCTGTTCCGGCCCGATGCATCCGCACCTTCACCGACGACGGTCGAGCGTTCGCCCGTGCCGGGGCCGCCGGCACCCGGCCCACCCGTCCCGGGGTCGCCCGGGTTGGTTTCGAGTTCGCCGACACGGCTCGACAGATCGTCGAAGCGGCCCGACAGATCGCCGTACTGCTTCGCGAACTGTTCTTGCAGCGCATAGAGCTGGCCGCCGTTGACGGCTTCCATGCTGGTCGCGCTGATTTGGCCCGCTGCGACTTGCCGCAGCACCGTGCCGTCCGTGCCGGCGAAGGTCACGGAGTCGAACGAGAGGCCGCTGTCGTACGTGACCGCGCCGACTTCCTTGCCCGTGTAGTCGATCAGGCCGGTAGCACGAAGCTGCGAGATGGTCACGACATCGTCGTCGTTCACGCCGTTCGCGACGCCGGACAGCACGCGCGGGCCGCCGCTGCCGGCGAAGTTGACGACCGAGCCGGCCCCACCCGCGCCGACCGTGATCATGCCGCTCATCGCGTCCTGCCGAACGAGGCCGACCGTGCCGCTGCCGAGCTGGTCGGCGAGGTCGGTGATCTTGCCTTCGTTGCTCATGACGCGGCCGTCGAGGTTGGTGACGACGTCGCCGACCGAGTTGACGATCGTCGTGCCGCCGCTGCCGTCGCCGACGGTGAAGGACGGTGCGGAAATCGAACCGTCCGCGTTGACCGTGGAGCCGCCGCCGATCGCCGATGCGACGCTGTCGGCCACGCCATGCAGTTGCGAGCCGTTCACCACGTCGTTGCTCGTGGCCGATACGTCGCCCGCGGCGACGCCGGTCAGCTTGCGGTCGCCGGCCGTGCCGGCGAAGTTCACTGCTGCACCGTCGGTGCTCGCGCCGACCGTAATGTCGGCGCCCGGTGCCGCCTGCTGGACGAGGCCGACCGTGCCGCTGCCGAGCTGGTCGGCGAGGTCGGTGATCTTGCCTTCGTTGCTCGTGACGCGGCCGTCGAGGTTGGTGACGGCGTCGCCGACCGAGTTGACGATCGTCGTGCCGCCGCTGCCGTCGCCGACGGTGAAGGACGGTGCGGAAATCGAACCGTCCGCGTTGACCGTGGAGCCGCCGCCGATCGCCGATGCGACGCTGTCGGCCACGCCATGCAGTTGCGAGCCGTTCACCACGTCGTTGCTCGTGGCCGATACGTCGCCCGCGGCGACGCCGGTCAGCTTGCGGTCGCCGGCCGTGCCGGCGAAGTTCACTGCTGCACCGTCGGTGCTCGCGCCGACCGTGAGGTCTGCGCCCGCCGCCGCTTGCTGGACGAGGCCGACCGTGCCGTTCGACAGGCCGTCGAGCTGGTTGTTGATCGTCGTGATGTTGTCGGCGTTCGTCCGGATGTCGCCCTTTGCCGCGGTGAGCGCATCGTCGAGCTTGCCGAGCGCGCCGCCGACGGTCGTGTCTGCGCCGCCATTCGCGAGGTTGTACGTCGGGCCGGTGACCGCACCCGTTGTCGGGTCGATCGTCGCGCCGCCGCCGAGTGCGGAGACGACTGGCGTGAGCTGCGACACGTTCACGGCATCGGTGGCCTGGGTGCCGGCCGCGAGGTTGACGAGCTGGCGCTCTCGGCCGGTCGAGCCAATCGACACGCTGTTGTCGCGATCGGCAACCGAACGCAGGCCGAGTGCGACCGCGTTGTCGGCGGTGGCCGACGCGTCGCCGCCGAGCACGATGGCGCCCGTCCCGGTTGCCGTGGCGCGCAGGCCGACCGCAATGCTTTCGCTGCCGGTTGCGCTCGACGTGGAACCGATCGCGATCGAGCCGGCATTGGTGGAGTTGGCGTTTTCGCCCAGCGCGATCGACGCGGAATTGAGGGCGTTTGCCGCCGAATTGGCGCCGCTGCCGATCGCGATGTTGCCGGCGCGGCCCGTCGCCGTGGCGTCGACCGTTCCGCCGACGATTACGCGCGGGTTGTCCGCGGCGGTGATCGCTGCCTGCATCTGGTTAAGGTTCACTGCATCCGTGCCCTGCGTGCCGGCTGCCACGTTGGCGATTTGACGCTGCAACGTCGACGAGCCGACAGACACCGAATTGTCGCGGTCTGCGACGGAACGTGCGCCAAGCGCCACGGCGTTCGTGCCGGAGGCCGCGGCTACCGTACCCAGCGCAATTGCGCCGTCTCCAGTGGCGGCGGACGTCGAGCCGATTGCAATCGCCCAGTGATTCGATGCATTGGCGGAGTAGCCGAGTGCAGTAGTCGATTGATCGCTGGCATTGGCGCTGACACCGACGGCGACCGAGTTGGCGCCGGCTGCGCTCGCTCCGCTGCCGGCTTCGTACGACAGTGAGCCCGCCATCGTGCCGATCGCACTCCCCGCGCGGCACACGCCTGCCGCATCGAACGTACCCTGCTTGTTATCCTCGGTCGTGCACGCATCCGCCGCGAATGCTCCGCCGATCGACGCAGTGCCCAGCGCCAGCGCGACCATCGCCTGGCGCGCCGCGCGTGCCGAGCCCTTCGAGCGCGACCGCGCCGTTTCCGCTACTGCCGTCCACGTGCCCGTCGCCGCGTTCCAGATGTTCCGATATGTCTTGTTCATTTGCCCTACTCCTTTCGGTTTGTCAGTACACAAACCGATGGTAGGGATCGGCCTCGTCCTAATCAGTCGTCCTTGGCTGATTCGAGATAGCGTGCGTGTAGGCCCAGTCCTACACGCGTGCGGCGGCCTTGCGGGCATGGCCCGCGAGGTGCAAACAGGAAGGGGAGAGAAGTCCGGCCGGCGAGGGCCGGCGACGGGTATTCAGGCAGAAGGCGCTTGCGTCGCACGCCGCAGCAGCGCATCCCGCGCGAGGCGTTCCACCTCCGCGAGCCGTGCATCGAACGACGTCAAATCGCCTTCGTGCACGATCGCCTGCAACGCGCCGACCGCATCGGCCACCGCATGCTCGTGAATCGTCGCGAACGCGCCGCGCAGCGAATGCAGTTCGTGGCGTAGTGCCGGGATATCGTCGCGCGCCACCGCATCGCGTGCCGTCGCGAGCGAGTGCGCGAGACTCGTTTCGAGCAGCGCATGCACGTCCGGCGGCAGCGGCCCTTCGGCCAGATCGACCAGCGTGTGCCGTGCCGCTGCCTGCGCGGGTACCGCATGCGCATGACGCCGCACGGTGCGGTCGATCGTCTCCAGCAGCACCGGCTTCACCAGCACCGCGACGATCCCCGCTTCCGCACAGCGCGCCTGCTCGGCTGCACTTGCATGCGCGGTGACGGCGACCACGGGCAGTTCCGGATACTGCGCGCGCAGCACGCGGGCTAGCGTATAGCCGTCCATCCCCGGCATGTTCAGGTCGGTCATCACGAGGTCGTAGCGCGTATCGGCACAGCGCCGCAATGCGGCAGCGCCTTCCTCGGCCGCGTCCGCCGCATAGCCGAGCGTGACGAGCTGCCCCTGCAGCAGCTTGCGGTTCACCGGATGATCGTCGACCACCAGCACGCGTGCGGCGACCGACGGAAGCGTTGCCGCCTCGTCGGCGCGCGCCGCGTCCTGCGCGGCGATCTGCTCGCCCGTCGCCGTCCGCAGCGGCAGCGTGACGACGAACGTGCTGCCGTGGCCGGCTTCGCTCTTCACGTCGATCGCGCCGTGCATCATCTGCGTGAGCTGCTTCGTCAGCGCGAGCCCGAGGCCCGTGCCGCCGTAGCGCCGCGTGATCGACGTATCGGCCTGCGTGAACGGGCGGAACAACGTCGCACGCTGTTCGTCGGTCATCCCGATGCCCGTGTCGCTGACGCCGATCGCGATCGGCGACGCGGGATCGGCGTCGTCGCGCAGGTACACCTCGAGCGTGATCTCGCCGTGGTTCGTGAACTTGATCGCGTTGCCGACGAGGTTCGCGGCGATCTGCCGGATGCGCGTCGGGTCGCCGAGATAGCGGGGCGCGAGCGCATCGTCGACGAACACGTCGAACTGCAGCCCCTTCGCGGCGGCCAGCGGTTCGAACATCGCGCCGGTCTGCCGGATGGTGTCGGCGAGATCGAACGGAATCGCCTCGATCGTCATCTGGCCGGCCTCGATCTTCGACAGGTCGAGGATGTCGTTGATCAGGTCGAGCAGCACCGACGACGCGCCCTCGACCGTGTGCAGCCGCTCGCGCTGCGACTCGGCGAGCGGCTCGCGGCCGATCAGTTCGAGATTGCCGAGGATCGCGTTCAGCGGCGTGCGGATCTCG
This sequence comes from Burkholderia sp. CpTa8-5, assembly GCF_017815045.1. NCBI lineage: Bacteria > Pseudomonadati > Pseudomonadota > Betaproteobacteria > Burkholderiales > Burkholderiaceae > Burkholderia > Burkholderia sp. CpTa8-5. Next base: position 40,112 of record NZ_JAGIQD010000008.1, on the reverse strand, counting down.
TGGCTCATCGTCGCGAGGAACGCGGATTTCGCATTGTTCGCCGCGTCGGCCGCCTGCCGAGCGTGGTCGAGCGCGCGTTCGACGTTCTTCTGCGACGTGATGTCGGAGAAGTTGCACAGCACGACGTCCGCGTCGCGATAGCGCGTGCGCACGAGGTTGACGAGCAGGTCGACCGCGTTGCCGTCGGCGGTGGGCAGCGACACGTGCAGGCCCGACTGCCACGCGTCGGTATCGGCCGAGCGGTCGAAGCGCGCGAGCAGCCGTGCCGGCAGCGATGGCTCGCCCGCGCGGCGCGCGTCGTAGTCGCGCATCGTGTCGTTCTGCAGCAGCACCGCGCCGTCGGCGAGCGCCAGCAGCGCGATGCCGGACGGTGCGGCCTCGACGATCGTGCGGTTCAGGTTCTCGCTTTCGATCACGCGGCGGCGGCGCGCTTCGTCGGGCTTCAGCACGCGGCGGTCGAAGCGCACCAGCAGCCACCACACGAGCGCGATCGCGGCGAGCATGATCGCCGCGTAGCCGCCGGCGCGCACGCCGATCGCGGCGATCAGCGAGCGCAGCGAGAACGCCTGCACGAGCGTCCAGCCGGTGCCGGGGATCGGCTGGCTCAGCGCGAACAGGCCGTCGCCGTAAGCGGCGCGCGTGCCGTTGCCGGCCGTCGGGCGTGTACGTGCGGCGAGACGCTGGAGCGCCGTGACCGTCGCCGCATCGTGCACGGCGGCGCCCACGCGCAGCAGCGTGTCGCCACGCGCATTCGCGATGATGGCCGCGTTGCTCGGGATGTCGGTCGTGAGTCGCGCGCGCAGCACGTCGACGGGCAGCGTCGACACGAGCACCTCGAGCGGCGCGCCGTTGTCGTAGGCGGCGCCGACGATCCGGAACACGTCGCGGCGCTGCACCGGGTCGTAGGCGGGCGCATGCCACACGAACCGGCGCGGCGCGGGCGTCTCGAGATCGGCGGCGACCTGGGCCAGCAGCGCCGACGCGGGAGCGGGCGCCGATTCGGTCGGGGCCGTGCCGGGTTCGGGGCTTGGAATCACCATCGCGAAGCGGCGGTCGGGGCTGTACGCGTAGCCGGCCACGGGCCGACCGGCGTCCTGCTTCGCGACGTACGCGCCGACCCGGTAGCTCATGTCGCTCGCCATCGCGAGATAGCGCGCATACGATGCGGCCGGCCGTTCGGGCGACAGGTCGGCGAGCACGAGCATCGACGGGAAGCGCGGGTTGTCGCGCAGTTCGAGCCGCCCGTTGCCGGCGGCCAGCGCGGCGACGGCGGCGGGATCGGTCGCCCGCGTGTGCCATACGCTTTCGTCGTGGGCGGTGAGCATGTCCATGCCCGTCGTGCGCACCTTGAATTCGAACTGGACGAGAAAATGCCGCACGCCGAACCCCGTATAGCGCTCCTGGATCGCTTCCTTCGCCATCGTGTACAGCATCAGCCCGCTGGCGAGCAGGATCGCGACCGTCACGGCGCCGCCGCCGGCATACAGCAGCGCGCGCTGGCGGCGGCCGGCCGGCGTCGGTTCGGTGGACGGGCCGGCGGCGGGGCGGGATCGATCGGGTGCGGCGCGGTGGTCCATCGGGGCGGGGCGGTCGGCCAAGGTGCCCCCATGATAATGGAGTCCGATCGGTACGCAACGCCGTCCGTCAGGGTTGCGACGCGTGCGTGCCGTCGGGCCGGCGCGGGGCCGGCCCGGGCGGCGCATCGGGTTCGCACGTGACGAGCCGGTATCCGAAGCCGTACATCGTCATCATCCGCACGCCGTGTCGCCCGTCGAGCTCGAGCCGGTCGCGCAGATACGCGACGTGCGTGTCGAGCCGCCGGCTGTGCGACGCGACGAGCGAGCCCCACACCAGTTGGCTCACGTGCGCGCGATCGAGCGCGCGGCCCATGTTCAGGAAGAACGCGGTCGCGATCTGGAAGTGCTTCTCGGTCAGCACGTGCTCGCGGCCGGCGACGGTCACGGTGCGCGCAGCCGTGTCGAATTCGAAATGACCGATTCGCCAGTGGCGGTGGTGGGTCGCGCGGTGGTGGGACCAGCGCAGCCACGTCGCGATGCTGCCGATCAGCGTGTCCGGCGGCGCCGCATACGGCAGATGCTCGTTCGCGCCGGCCACGAAACAGGCCGAGCGCGCGAGCTCGGCGTCGCGCTGGCTGATCGACACGATCGCCACGGTGCCGGCGAAACGCGCGCGTAGCGCGTGGATCGCGTCCGTCGTGCGGCGGCAGGCCGTTTCGCATTGCACGATGAAGAGATCGAACGCGCGCGTGTCGCAGGCCGCGAGCAGGTCGGTCAGATATTCGAAGCGCAACGGCCGGTAGCCGGCGCGGCGCAGGATGTCGTCGATGCGCAGCCGATCGTAGCCATGGCCCGCGCGGCGCAGCCGGTCGTCGAACATGCCGCGGCTCGGATGGTCGATCGTCAGGATCGCGATGGCGGTGGAAGGGGCGTCGGTCACGGTGCGCTCGCGCGAAGCCGGTGCGGCGCGGATGCCGCGTGCGTTCGCGACCGGAAGAAAAGAAACGGGATCATGGCCGGAAGGTTCCGGGCGGGTAGCGGCGCGATGCCGTCCAAAAAAGTCCCGCCGGAGAGGGCGGGAAAATATCGACTATGGAGCCTGATCTCCCGGAGGCAGAGAACAGGCAGGCCGATTGTGGTCGTTTCGGAGTCTGAAGAAAATCAGTCCAGTCCGAAACTGCGCGACGCTGCCGCGGAAAGCGCATCTTTGGGACGGGTCTGACAAGAAACATAACGGCATTCGGACCACAGGCCGTGCGGAGTTGCCGACAATGGAGCGCATCGCGTGTGGCGTCGCGACGGCCCTCCGCGTTCGCCGCATCGCGCGGGCCGTGCGCCGCGCCGCGTGCCATCCGTCATCCATTGCCGAATTTTCGTTGCCCATGAAACCTTCCATCCGAGTCGTCGCGCTGCTGGCGTGGCTCGCGCTCAGCCTGGCCGGCACCGCGTTCGTCGTGTCGCGCGCGGTCGCCGACGCGTACGGCCGCTTCTTCCAGGATTCGAGCATCACGATCCGCCTGCTCGCGCAGAAGGCCGCGCAGCACGAGGCGATTCTCGCGACGCTCGGCGCGTCGTCGCTCGCCGCGCCGCCCGCGCACATGCTCGACAGCCTGCGCGAGCGCATGCCGCAGCTCGACGGGCTCGCGTACTGGCGGCGCGGCGCCGGCTGGCAGACCGACGGCGGGCCGGCGCCGGCCGAGCCGCCGCGGCCGAGGCCCGGCCAACCGTTCGCGTTGGTGTTCGACGGCGCCGCCGCGTACTGGCTCGTGGCCAATTCCGGCTGGGCCGTGCGTGTCGATCCGCGCCAGATGATCCCGCCGGGCGACTGGTCGTCGGCGATTTCGTCGGCGGCGCTGGCGGTGCGCGATCGCCGTATCGACTTGTTGTCGCATGCTTCCGGCAGCCCGCTGCCCGGCTGGACGATGCATCTGGAGAAGCACCTGCCCGCGCAGCCGCAGGCATTCGTGCTGCACACCACGCGCACGCTGACGGCCGCCGATCTGCCGTGGCTGCCGATCGCGTTGTGGAACGCGGTGGCCGCGCTGCTCGTCGCGGGGGCGCTCGTCGCGTGGCGGCTGCGCGAGGCGCGGCGCCGCGAGGATGCCCGCGCGCGGCTCGACCGCTTCGGCCGGCTCGATACCGTCGGCGAAATGGCCGCCGGCCTCGCGCACGAACTGAACCAGCCGCTCGCGGCGATCGTCAGCCACGTGCGTGCGGCCGAACGCCTGCTCGATCAACCCGACGAGCGCGACAGCGTGCGCCGCGCGCTGCGAACGAGCGTCGCGCAGGCGAAGCGCGCGGCGGCGATCCTGGAACGCATGCGCGAGGCCGTCGCCACCGCGCATGGCGGCGAACGTCTCATGCTCGACCCCGATGCGATGATGAACACGCTGCTGTTCCTGTACCGCGACGAATGCGCGCGCGAGCACGTCGCGCTCGGCTGGTACAACGCGGCGCCGCGCGAGCGGCCGTTCGCCGAGCCGATCGCGGTCGAGCAGATCCTGCACAACCTGATCCAGAACGCGCGCGATGCGCTGGCCGGCACCGGCACGTCGCGCGGCGAGATCCGCGTGAGCGGCGCGCGCGTCGGCCGGCATTACCGCTTCAGCGTCGTCGACAACGGCCCCGGCGTGCCGGAAGACGCGCTGCCGCGCCTGTTCGAACCGTTCTTCACGACGCGTGCGCGCGGGCTCGGCCTCGGGCTGCCGCTGTGCGACACGCTCGCGCAGCGCCAGGACGGCGCGCTGACGGTGCGCAACCTGCCGTCGGGCGGTGTCGAGGCCGTGCTGTCGTTGCCGCTGGCAGAGGAGGCCGCATGAACGACCCGCTTCATTCGGCGCGCGACGCGGCGGTTGTCGCGATCGTCGACGACGACGAAGCCGTGCGCGACGGGCTCGCGCTGCTCCTGCGCTCCGTCGGCTTGACCACGCGATGCTATCCGGGCGCATCGGCTTTTCTTGCCGATGCGGACGACGCGGCGCTCGGCTGCGTGCTGCTCGACATCCGGATGCCGGGGATGAGCGGCCTCGACGCGCTCGACGAACTGCGCGCGCGGCGCGACCTGCCGGTGATCGTGATGACGGGCCACGGCAACGTCGATGCGTGCCGGCGTGCGTTCAAGCGCGGCGCGCTCGATTTCCTGCGCAAGCCGGTGGACGACGACGAGCTGATCGACACGGTTCAGCAGGCGCTGCGCCGGCAGGCGGCGCAGCGCGGGCAGGACGACGCCGGCCAGACGCGCGCGGCCCGCGTCGCGACGTTGAGCGCGCGCGAACGCGAGGTGCTCGACGGCATCGTGCGCGGCTGGAGCAACAAGGAGATTGCCCGCGAACTCGGGCTGTCGCCGCGCACCGTCGAGACCTATCGCGCGAACGTGTTCAACAAGCTGCAGGCCGCGTCGCTCGTCGAGCTCGTGCGCGATTACGCGGCGCTCGCGGGCTCGGCATAGGCGCCTCCGTAGCGCTACGGAGGCGCAACCCGTAGCCGAACGGGTTCAACGATCGCGGCGCGATTCCTACGATGACGGCTTCTCCGACAAGTCATCCATCGTCAAGGATTCGATTCATCATGATCAAGCGCTTTGCCCTGCCGTCCACGCTGGCCCTGCTGTTCTCGGGTGCCGCTTTTGCCGATACCGTCGCCGCGCCGGAAACGAAGAAGGCCGCCGAGCTCGGCGACGCCGGCTACTACGCGACGGGCCGCGTCATCGGCGCGTTCGACAACGCGGTGAACATGGAGCTGACGAGCCCGCGCGTCGCGAGCCGCGTCGGCGGCCCGGAGACGGGCTCGAACGTGACCGGCTCGCTCGGCCTCGGCTACCAGTTCGGCAACGGCTGGCGTGCGGAAGGCGAATACGTGTTCAAGCGCACCAACAGCTTCACCAGCTACTGGGCGCCGTTCGACGCGAACGCGAACGAATTCCACGTGTCGGCGCAGCGCCTGATGCTGAACGGCTACAAGGACTTCGACCTCGGCCGCGGCTTCTCCGTGTACGGCACGCTCGGCATCGGCGTCGCGATCGTGTCGGCCGACGGCTGGCAGACCAACGACACGCGCCGCTTCGCATCGAAGACGCAGACCAACCTCGCGTACTCGGCCGGCGCGGGCGTGAGCTACGCGATCAACAAGCGCTTCTCGATCGACCTCGGGTATCGCTATGTCGACATGGGCAACGTCGAGACCGGCTTCCACACGTTCGCGAACCGCATCAACGCGCGCGACGAACAGCTGAAGTCGAAGCTGTCGTCGAACGAAGTGTTCATCGGCCTGCGCGGCCGGTTCTGATGAATGGACGAGCGGGCGGGCCGCACGCGTGCCCGCGCGAAGAGGCTGATGGAGGCCGAGTGCATGAAGGACGTGATCGATTCGGGGCGGCGCAGGCTCGTGCTGGCGACGGCCGGGCTGGCGGCCATGCCCGCGTGGGCGGCTGACGTGCCGCTCGTGCCGGGCAACGCGCGCGGTGTGCGGCGCAACGCGTCGCCCGACCTGACGGTGCGGATCGTCGACATGCTGCACGGCGTCGCGGCCGAAGGCATGCGCGTCGAGCTGTCGCGTGTCGACGGCGCGCAAGACGTGCCGCTGCGCACCGCCACCGTCGATGCGCGCGGCGGCACCGGCGCGCCGCTGCTGGCCGGCGACGCATATCGCGCGGGGACGTACGCGCTGATGCTGCACGTCGGCGAGTACTTCCGTGCCCGCGACGTGCGGTCGCCGTTTCTCACGATCGTGCCGATCCGGTTCCGGATCGCGCGCGACGACGAACGGCTGCATCTTCCGGTGCAGTTCGGGCCGTGGAGCTACACGGTGTATCGCGGCACATGACGTACGCGATGCACGCGATCACGCCACGGCGAAAGGACAGGACATGACAGGGATCAGCACGCACGTGCTCGATATCGCGAGCGGCAAGCCGTTGGTCGGCGTGCGCATCGAGCTCTACGACATGGGCGAGACGCCGCCGCGGCTCGTCGCGCGCGCGGCCAGCAACGCGGACGGCCGCAACGACGCGCCGATGCTCGACGGCGATCTCGCGCACGGCGGCGACTTCGAGCTGCGGTTCCATCTCGGCGAGTATTTCAGGGAGCCGGACGCGTTGCTGGACGTCGTGCCGGTGCGCTTCACGGTGACCGACCCGGCGCAGCACTATCACGTGCCGCTGCTGTGTTCGCCGTGGTACGTGTCGACGTATCGCGGCAGTTGAACGGTCGGCGGACGGCGAGAGGGCGCGAGGGTTCGACGCAGGGCCCGAGCGGGGAGGCGCCGTCCGTTCGGCCGCCCGGGCGCGGGTAGGACCAGGCTGACCATCGTGTCGGGGCGAAGGTGACGCAGTCCGATTTACCGGAACCGGCGCGACGGCGATACTCGAAGCCATTCGTTCAACTACGGGAGCACGGATTGCCGCGGCGGATGTCGCGCAATGCGTCGTCGACATCATGAGCATGCAGGACATCACCGGACATTACGCGATTCCGCTCGTGCATCCGTTCTCGGATGTGCCGCCGCCGTACGGCCGGCGACGCCGGCCGTTCGTGGCGAGCCGGCGGACGCGGCAACACGTGTTCGATATCCACGGCGCGCCCCGCGTGCCGGCACCCGCGGCGGACGGCGGCAACGTCGCCAGGGCCGCGCGGCCCGTCAAGGCCGTACGCGCGGCCGACTTCGGCTCCGACAACCGCGCCTGGGTGCGCCCGCATCCGCTGCGCCGCCGCGGGCGGCTGACGCTGATGGCGTGCGCGCTGTTCGGCGCGACGTGCATCTTCGCGACGCATCTGATCGACGAGCGCCAGCACGCGGCCGAGCATGACGCGGCTTATTCGGCGGCGATCGCGGCCGCGCCGACGGCGGCCGTCGCGGCGACGGAAGTCGCGCGGGCGACGGGCCACGCCGCGGAAGTCGCGATCGTGCGGGCGGATCGCGCGGCACCGACGGATGCGCAGATGAAGGCCGCCGCGACGGTGGTGGCGCAAACCGCGACCGCGGAAGCGCGTGCGTCGCACGTCGCCGGATCGGCGGCTGAGCCCGTGGCCGTTGCGATGGCTGTCGCGTCGAATGCCGTCGTCGCCGAAGCCGCGGCGCCGCGTGCCGATCGTGGATCGTCGGCGGGCGAGCCGGTTGCGGTGGCCGCGGCGCGGCCGGCGGCGAAATCCGCGGGGGCGTCGCGCGGCAAGGCCGCGCGTCAGGCGGGCGTGAACGCGCCTGCCGCGCAACATGCGGTGACCGCGGCACGCGGTGCGACGCCGCATGCGCAACCGATGACCGGTGCGACGGATACACCGTCAGCTGCGCCGGTATCGAATTCGGCCGAGGCCGTCGGCATGACGGCCGCCGAGTTCGCGCAATGGCTTGGCGCGACGCGTGACACGTCGCGGCCGGCCGCGGGCGGCACCGATCTCTCGGTCGAACTGCCGAGTCACACGCGGTTGATCGGGCACTGACCGGGCGAGCGTCGCGCGGCGCGTGTCGACGGACGGACTGCTCCGACGACGCCGTGTCTCGGCGTCGCTTTCATCATTTCCATATTTCGACTATTATGGAAATATGGAAGCCAGTGAAACCATTGCCGCCCTCGCGGCGCTCGCACATGAATCCCGCCTCGCGGTCTTTCGCGCGCTCGTACAGGCCGGGCCGCAGGGTATGCCGGCCGGCCGGATCGCCGCGCTGCTCGACGTGCCGCCGTCGTCGCTGTCCTTTCATTTGAAAGAACTGGCGCATGCGCGGCTTGTGACGAGCCGGCAGGACGGCCGCTTCGTGTTCTATTGCCCGAACTTCGACACGATGAACGGGCTGCTCGGCTATCTCACGGAGAACTGTTGCGGCGGCAATCCGTGCTCGCCGGTGTCCGGCTGCTCGCCTTCCGCAAAAATCGACCGCTCCCGTCAATCCTGACGCGCATTCGCGTGCTCGCCCATGACCACGAACGTCCTGATCCTCTGCACGCACAACTCGGCGCGCAGCGTGCTGGCCCAGGGCATGCTCAATCACTGGGCCGCGAAGCTCGGCAAGGATGTGCGCGCCTACAGCGCCGGCAGCGCGCCGAGCGGCCGTCTGAATCCGTACGCGCTGGAGGCGCTGACGCATGCCGGTGTCGACGTCAGCGGCTATCGCAGCAAAAGCTGGGACGAATTCGTCGGCGACGGCGCGCCCGAGATGCGCGTCGTCATCACGGTCTGTGACAGCGCGGCGTCCGAGACGTGCCCGTACTGGCCCGGCAGCCCGGTCAAAGTGCATTGGGGCTACGCCGATCCGTCGAACGCGACGGGCGGCGAAGCAGGCAAGCGTCTCGCCTTCGAACTGACTCGGCAAGCGATCGGCTATCGAATGCTGCAGTTGCTGGCGCTGCCGCTCGATCGCATGAGCGACGACGCACTTCACGCGGCGCTGATCGAGATTGCACAACACTGACCGCGCGCAGCGCGATGTGCGCGAAACGAGCGGCCGCTCATGACTTCAAGACGGAACCTCGTCCGATGAATACGCCCAACGTCGCGCCGCCCGGTACGGCGGTCACGCAACCCGCCATCAACTTCTTCGAACGCTACCTGACCGTATGGGTCGCGCTGTGCATCGTCGCGGGCATTGCCTTCGGCCAGGCGCTGCCCGGCCTGTTTCACGCGATTGGCCGGATGGCGTACGCGCAGGTCAATCTGCCGGTCGGGCTGCTGATCTGGGTGATGATCGTGCCGATGCTGGTGAAGGTCGACTTCGGCGCGCTGCACGAGGTGCGTCAGCACGTGAAGGGCATCGGCGTCACGCTCGTCGTGAACTGGCTCGTCAAGCCGTTCTCGATGGCGTTCCTCGGCTGGCTGTTCATCCGCCATCTGTTTGCACCGCTGTTGCCGGCGGATCAGCTCGACAGCTATATCGCCGGGCTGATCCTGCTGGCTGCCGCGCCGTGCACGGCGATGGTGTTCGTGTGGAGCCGGCTGACAGGCGGCGATCCGCTCTTCACGCTGTCGCAGGTCGCGCTGAACGACAGCATCATGGTGATCGCGTTCGCGCCGCTGGTCGGCCTGCTGCTGGGGATGTCGGCCATCACGGTGCCGTGGGCGACGCTGCTCACGTCGGTCGTGCTCTACATCGTCATTCCGGTGATCGTCGCGCAGATCCTGCGCAAGCGGTTGCTCGCGAAGGGTCAGGCCGCGTTCGATGCCGCGATGACGCAGCTCGGCCCATGGTCGATCGCCGCGCTGCTGGCCACGGCCGTGCTGCTGTTCGCGTTCCAGGGTGAAGCGATCCTGAAGCAGCCGCTGGTGATCGCGCTGCTCGCGGTGCCGATCCTGATCCAGGTGTTCTTCAATTCCGCGCTCGCCTACTGGCTCAATCGCGCGGTCGGCGAAAGGCATGACATCGCGTGCCCGTCGGCGCTGATCGGCGCATCCAACTTTTTCGAGCTGGCGGTCGCGGTCGCGATCAGCCTGTTCGGTTTCCATTCCGGCGCAGCGCTGGCCACCGTCGTCGGCGTGCTGATCGAGGTGCCGGTGATGTTGCTGGTCGTGCGCATCGTCAGCCGGTCGAAGGGCTGGTACGAGCGCCGGGCTCGAGATCACGAGAGAACCGCCCCATGACCGACTCCCTGAAAGACCTGCCGCAACTCGACGCCACGCTGTTCCGCGTGCCGGACGCCACGCAACTGCGGCCTGCCGCGCCATCGACCCATCCGCCTCGGCTCCTGCTCCTGTACGGGTCGCTGCGCGAGCGTTCGTTCAGCCGCTTGCTGGTCGAGGAAGCTGCACGCCTGCTCACGGCGATGGGCGCCGAGGTACGCGTGTTCAATCCGAGCGGATTGCCGCTGCCGGACGATGCGCCGGAGAGCCATCCGAAAGTGGTCGAGCTGCGTGAGCACGTGATGTGGTCGGAAGGCATGGTGTGGTGCTCGCCGGAGCGGCACGGCGCGATGACCGGCATCATGAAAGCGCAGATCGACTGGATTCCGCTGTCGACGGGCGCCGTGCGGCCGACGCAGGGCAAGACGCTTGCGGTGATGCAGGTGAGCGGCGGTTCGCAATCGTTCAACGCGGTGAACCAGATGCGCGTGCTCGGGCGCTGGATGCGCATGCTGACCATCCCGAACCAGTCGTCGGTGGCCAAGGCGTTCATGGAATTCGACGAAGCGGGGCGGATGAGACCGTCCGCGTATTTCGACCGCGTGGTGGACGTGATGGAGGAACTGGTGAAGTTCACGCTGCTGACGCGCGACGTCGGCCCCTATCTGGTCGACCGGTACAGCGAGCGCAAGGAAAGCGCGGAGGCGCTGTCACAGCGGGTCACTCAGCGCAGCATCTGACATCGTTGACGAGCCGGGGGCGACGTCGCCGGCCGCGCATGCGGCCTTACGCGTGCCCGTCGAATTGTCCGGCGCTGAGCAAAATCAGACTCGACTGATTTCCATCCCGACTCAGATTCCCGACAATTCAGTTTCTGCGGCCCGGCATACACCGTGTGCCGGATCATGGAGACATCTCCTTTTTGCGGCCGGTCTTCTCGACTGGCCGCTTTTTTATTCCCGTTCGCTACCGGAGAGCACGATCGCGATGCAGCTCGACCGCCTGATCCCTGAAATCCTGTTCGGCTTCACGGGCCTGATCGGCATCATCAATCCATTCGGCATGGCATTCGTGTTTCTCGAACGCACGCAATCGCTGACCGAAGCCGAGCGCGCGATCCTGTCGAAGCAGCTCGCGACGAACGTGTTCTTCACGCTGCTCGTGATCTTTTTCGTTGGCGCGCCGGTACTGAACTTCTTCGGAATCTCGATGGAGGCGCTGCGCATCGGCGGCGGCCTGGCGGTGGCGGTGGCCGGCTGGTCGATGCTGAATGCGCCTGACGTACCGGCCGGCGGCGATGTCGCCGCGCACGGCGACGATCTGCCGAAGCTGATGTCGCGCGCGTTCTTTCCGCTGACGGTGCCGCTGACCATCGGCCCCGGCTCGATCGCGGCCGGCATCGCGCTGCATGCGAACCGTGCGCATACGGCGAGCGATTACGTGTTGTCGGGCATCGTGTCGGTGACGGTCGCGGCGCTCGTCGCGTTCACGATCTGGCAGATCTACAGCCGCGCGACGACGCTCGCGCGCTATCTCGGCAGCGAAGGGACGAAGGTCGCGATGCGCGTGTCCGCGTTCCTGCTGCTGTGCGTGGGCGTGCAGATCATGCTGACGGGACTCGCCGCGTTCGTGCAGATGCTGGGCGGGCAGGCGGGGTGACCGATGGCATAGGCGCCGACCGTTCGTGCATGAAGTGTTTGCTCGTCTATAACTGAGTAAGGTGATAAAATTGGTGCGTTATCGCATCAATTTTGATGGAGATAGGCAATGCGAACCACGGTCACTATCGACGACGATCTCTACACGAAGGCCCTCCAAATGGCCGAGCCCGGAATGGATAAGGCGGACTTGTTCAGGGAGGCAATCAAGACGTTTGTACGTGTCCAGGCCGCCAAACGCCTGGCAGCACTGGGCGGATCCATGTCCGGCATGGCAGATATTCCGCGACGTCGCCAGGAACCGGAATCGCAATGAATGTGTTGATTGACACGTCAGTCTGGGTTGATCACTTTCGAAACAGAAATCAGACACTTTTCGAGCTGCTTGCGCTCGATGCCGTACTGATGCATCCGATGGTGCTGGGTGAACTTGCTTGCGGGACGCCGCCGGCGCCACGACTGCGAACGCTGAACGACCTCGGATTGCTTCAGGAATGCAATCAGGCCAGCATGTCTGAGGTAATGGCATTCGTGGAGCGCGAGAAGCTCTACGGGATGGGGTGTGGTCTCGTCGATCTGACCTTGTTGGCGTCCACGTTGATCACGCCGGGGGCGCGCTTCTGGACCCTGGATCGTCGTCTTGCAGCGTTGGCGGATCGTTTCTCGGTCGAATTCCGTCCGACTTCAAAGTGAGCTAAAGACGGCATGCGCCGGCGTCGGCCGCAGGAAAGGAATCGGAATAGAACAGGGCCTACTCTGGTCGTCGTGGCGCGGCAGCGTCAACTGGCTCGGGCGGCGGAACCGCCGCGCCGCAATTCGGGCAGCAGCGTGTATCCGTATCAGCATTCGGGCGCTTGCGTTCCATCGCCGATGCAACCAGCTCCGCGCCCATGATCCCGGTCGGAAACGCGATGATCCCGTAGCCGAGCAAGATCGCGCACGACGTGATCAGCCGGCCGAGCGGCGTGACGGGTGTCAGGTCGCCGTAGCCGGTCGTACTCATCGTCACGGCCGCCCAGTAGACGCCGACCGGAATGCTCGTGATCCCGTGCTCCGGCCCTTCGACCAGAAAGATCACGGTGCCGAGTATCACGACGAGCACGAACATCCCGCCGATGAACACGAAGATCTTGCGCCGCGCGCGCGTGAGCGCCCGCATCAGCAACTGCCCTTCCTCGAGATAGATCGACAGCCCGAGGATGCGGAACACGCGCAGCAGGCGCAGCAGCCGCACGTCGATCAGCGCGTGCAGGCCGGGGAAGAAGAACGCGAGATAGGTCGGCAGCACCGACGCGAGATCGACGATGCCGAAGAAACTGCGCGCATACACGGCCGGCTTCTTCGCGGTGCAGAGGCGCAGCAGATACTCGGCGGAAAACAGCAGCGTGAACGCCCATTCGGCCGCGTAGAGCGCGTGGCCGTATTGCTGGTGCAGCTCCTGCACGCTGTCGGCCATCACGACGAGCACGCTCGCGACGATCAGCACGAGCACCGCGATGTCGAGCTTGCGCAGGAACGAAGGGCGGCGCGCGACTTGCGTGACGGCATCGCGCGCCGTATCGAAAGAGGACTGGATCAGCGAAATCATGGATCCGAGTGTACGGACCGCGTATCGCCGGGCCTATCGGACATGTCTGATTTGAGCCGGGCGGCATCCAGCCGCCGCGCTAGCGGTCAGATCAGCAGCGTGAGCGTGTGAAACAGCGCGAGATCCTCCTTGCGCGCCGAGCGCGCATGCTGGCGGATCACGTGCAACAGGCAGTCGATGAAGCAACGCGCCGCGTCGCCGAGCGTGCTGCTGCGCCGCGTGACGATGCCGAGTTCGCTCGGCTCGAAGGTCTCCTTCAGCGGCAGCACGCGCATCCGCTCGCCGAATGGCGGCACCGCGGCGAGGATCGTCGGGCACCACGTGCACATGCCGGCCTGCTCGAGCATCGTCTGCAACATCGCGACCGACTGTGCGCGCACGATGCGCCGTTCGTCGATCCGCGCGCCGTGCCGCGTGAACAGGTAGTCGATCAGCGCGGCCTGGCCGTCGGCCGACGAATTCAGCACCCAGTCGCAATCGAGCAAATCGTGCACCGACGTCGCGCGCTCGCGCGGATGCCCGGCGCGCACCATCACCGACGTGTCGTAGCGCAGCAGCGGCTCGAACGCGAATTCGCGCGCGCCGCTGCCGGGCTGCACGTGGCCGAGCGCGAAATCCATGCTGCCGTCGCGCAGCAGCGGCTGCGCGACGGCCATCAGCGCTTCATAGAGTTCGAGGCGCACGTCGGGCATCCGCTCGCGAAACTGCAGCACGGTCTCCGCGAGGAACGTCATCGTCAGCCACGGCGTGACGCCGACACTCAGCCGCCCCTCGACGCGCCCGCGCATCCGTTCGAGATCGCTCTGCGCATGCTCGAGCTGCTTGAGCACGAGCTTCGCGTGCGTGAGCAGCGTCTTCCCGTAGTCGGTGAAGCCGATGCCTTCCGGGGCGCGAACCAGCAGCGGCAGGCGCTCGCTGGCCTCCAGCTCGCGCAGCGCGCGCGTGACGGCCGCCTGCGACAGCCCGAGCGTGCGCGCCGCGCCACGGATGCTCCCGGCTTCCGCGCTCGCGACGAGCGCCTGCAACTGATGCAGCTTGATCGTGCTCATGGTGCGGGATGGTGTGAGAGGGGATGAATGCCGACAACGAAAGGTTGTCATCATAACGAAACTGCGGCTGTTCGCCGGTTTTTTCGCTGCCTACGATTTCGCCACGATCCGCCATTCCGGCGATCGGAAACCGGCACGTATCGAGGAGTATCGAGGGTGGATCGAGCACGAATTTCGCCTGAAATGGCGGCTATCGAGGCGGAGATGATCGCGCTGCGCCGCCGGCTGCACGCGCATCCGGAGCTGGGGTTCGAGGAACACGCGACGAGCGCGCTCGTCGCCGACTGCCTGACAACATGGGGTTATCAGGTGACGCGCGGCGTCGGCGGCACCGGCGTGGTCGGCACGCTCGCGCGGGGCGCCGGGAAGCGCCTGGGGCTGCGCGCCGACATGGATGCGTTGCCGATCCGCGAGACGACCGGGCTGCCGCATGCAAGCCTGCACGACGGCGTGATGCATGCGTGCGGCCACGACGGCCATACGGCGATGCTGCTCGCAGCGGCTAGGTGCCTGGCCGAGCGCGGGCGCTTCACCGGCACGCTGAACCTGATTTTCCAGCCGGCCGAGGAAGGGCTCGGCGGCGCGAAGCGGATGCTCGACGACGGGCTGTTCACGCGTTTCCCGTGCGATGCCGTGTTCGCGATGCACAACGTGCCGGGCCTGCCGGCTGGCGTGCTCGGCTTCTGCGACGGTCCCGCGATGGCGTCGGCCGACGAGGTGCGCGTGCGCGTGATCGGGCGCGGCGGTCACGGTGCGGCGCCGCACACGACGATCGATCCGGTGGTGGTCTGCGCGTCGATCGTGATGGCGCTGCAGACCATCGTGTCGCGCAACGTGAATCCGCAGGAGCTGGCGATCGTGACGACCGGCTCGATCCACGCGGGCACCGCATCGAACGTGATTCCGCCTCATGCGGATATCGAACTCAGCGTGCGCGCGCTGTCGCCGGACGTGCGCGCGCTGCTCGAACGGCGCATCCGCGCGATCGTGCACGGCCAGGCCGACAGCTACGGCGCAACGGCCGAGATCGACTATCGCTACGGCTATCCGGTGCTGGTCAACCATGCAGCGGAAACGGCATTCGCGCGGGACGTCGCACGTGAATGGGGTGGCGACGACGCGCTGATCCCGCATCTGCGGCCGATCGCGGCGAGCGAGGATTTCGCGTTCATGCTCGACGCGTGTCCGGGCAGCTACCTGTCGATCGGCAACGGCGACGGCGCGGCCGGCTGCGGGCTGCATAACCCCGGCTACGATTTCAACGACGCGTGCCTTGCAATCGGCGCGAGCTACTGGATCGCGCTCGCGGAGCGCTACCTCGCGTGAGCCGGACAGGCGGACACGCGGGACATACGGATTCGATTCACCTTCAACGACGGAAACAAGGAGACAGGCAATGAAACCATGGATGGCCGCGCTCGCAATGGCGCTGACGGCAACGACGATCGCAGGCGCCGCGCACGCGGGCGACTGGACGGGCAAGGAGATTCGCCTCGCGGTCGATCCCACGTACCCGCCGCTCGAATACAA
This sequence comes from Burkholderia sp. CpTa8-5, assembly GCF_017815045.1. Taxonomy (NCBI): domain Bacteria; kingdom Pseudomonadati; phylum Pseudomonadota; class Betaproteobacteria; order Burkholderiales; family Burkholderiaceae; genus Burkholderia; species Burkholderia sp. CpTa8-5. The sequence goes on along the minus strand of NZ_JAGIQD010000008.1, from coordinate 24,227 downwards.
GCAGCCGGACGGCACGCTGACGGGCTTCGGGATCGACATCACCAACGCGTTGTGCGCGGAGCTGCATGCGCGCTGCGTGTGGGTCGAGTCGAGTTTCGACGGGATGATTCCGGGGTTGCTCGCGCGCAAGTTCGACGTGATCGCGTCGTCGATGACGATCACGCCGAAACGCATGCAGCAGATCGCGTTCACGAACCGGATCTCGAATGCGCCGGCGCGGCTGGTCGCGCGCAAGGGTTCGCCGTTGCTGCCGACGGCCGCGTCGCTGAAGGGCAAGCGCGTCGGCGTCGAGCAGGGCTCCGCGCAGGCCGACTATGCGATCGCGAACTGGCAGCCGGCCGGCGTGCAGATCGAGTCGTACCAGAACCAGGACCAGGTGTACGCCGATCTGGTGACGGGGCGGCTCGACGCGGCGTTCCAGGCGTCGATCGCGGCCAGCGACGGCTTCCTGAAGAAGCCGCAGGGCAAGGACTTCATGTTCGTCGGCGCGGCGATCGACGACGCGAAATACTTCGGGCAGGGCGACGGCCTCGGGCTGCGCAAGCAGGACACCGACCTGCGCGACGCATTCAATCGCGCGCTGGCGACGATCCTCGAGAACGGCACGTATCAGCGGATCAACCGCAAGTACTTCGACTTCGACATCTACGGCGCGAAGTAAGCGGCACCGCATCGTAGCGAGCGGGTGGGGATAATCAAATCAATAAGGAAAGCGAATGAACTGGAGATTGTTTTTCGTCGCGATGCCGGCACTCTGTGCTGCGCCGGCGTTCGCGCAAAGCAGCGTCACGCTGTACGGGCTGATCGATGCGGGCATCGACTATACGAACAACGTCGGCGGGCACGGCGCGTGGCAGATGGCGAGCGGCTTCGCGCAGGGCAGCCGCTGGGGGCTGAAGGGCACCGAGGATCTCGGCGGCGGCTACAGTGCGCTGTTCCAGATCGAGAGCGGCTTCAACGTGAACAGCGGCACGCTCGCGCAGGGCGGCCGGATGTTCGGGCGGCAGGCTTACGTCGGGCTCGGCAGCACGCGCTTCGGCACGCTGACGCTCGGCCGGCAATACGACGCGGTCGTGGATTTCCTTGCGCCGACGACCGCGAACGGCAGCTGGGGCGTCTATCCGTTCTCGCATCCGCTCGACAACGACAACACCGGCAATACGTTCCGGGTGAACAACACGGTCAAGTACGCGAGCCCGGATTTTGCCGGCTTCTCGTTCGGCGGCACGTACAGCTTCAGCAACGACACCGGGTTCGCGAACAACCGGCAATGGAGCGTCGGTGCGCAGTACGAGCAGGGCGGCCTGCTCGTCGGCGCCGCGTTCCTGAATGCGGACAACCCGGGCGCGACGGCCGGCGGCGCGATCGCGGGCGCGGGGTCGGTCGGCGCGGATGCGAACTTCGCGTCGGCGAGATTGCGGATTTTCGGCGCGGGCATCAACTACACCGCGGGGCCCGCGACGGTCGGGTTCGCGTATACGAACAGCAACGTCACGCGGCCGACCGCGAACGTCGGCTACCTGTTCGGCGACGAGACAATCGAACCGGTGACAGGGCCGCTCGCGGGCGGCGCGGTCACGGCGATCAAGTACCAGAACTTCGAAGTGAACGGCAGGTATCAGTTCACGCCGGCGTTCTTCGTGGGCGCGCAGTACGTGTACACGACCGTGCGCTACGACGCGACCACGGGCAGCGCGAAACCGAAGATCCATTCGATTGGGCTGATGGCCGACACCAACCTGTCCAAGCGCACCGACGTCTACCTGATGTGCGCGTACCAGCGGATTGCCGGCGACGCGACCGGCTCGTCGCTCGATCAGGCCTATATCCCGGGGGCGGCGGATCTATCGTCGACGTCGAAGCAACTGATGGTGCATGCGGGGATTCGGCACAAGTTCTGAGTGCGTGACGCGGGAAGACCGGCGGCCGGCATCGTGCAGGGCGCGCACTGCGTGCCCGGCGCGTGGGGTCGCCGGTCATTACTGCCCGAAGCGTTGCGTGACGGCATCCTTCAGCCGCGCGGCGGTCAGCTCGCCCATATGCGATTCGACGAGTTCGCCTTTCGGGTTGAAGAACAACGTGGTCGGCAGCCCGCGCGAGCCATACGCGTGCATCGCGTGCAGCGAAGGGTCGAGCAGCACGTGATCGAAGCGCAGGTTCTGCTGTTCGAGGAACGCGCGCACGGCTTGCGCGTTTTCCCCCTGGTTGAGCATCAGGACCGTGATGCCCGGATGGTCGCGCTGCGCCTGTTCGAGGATCGGCATCTCACGGCGGCACGGCGCGCACCACGTCGCCCACAGGTTCACGACGACCGGCTTGCCGACGAAGCCCGCGGGCAATACGGGCGTCGAATCGAGCGCCTGGAGCGGCATCGCTGCAAGCGGCGGCGCGCCGCGCTGCAACGTCGCCAGCGTGCCTTGCGCGATGCCCCACGCACCGAGGCCGGCGACGATGCCGGCCAGCACCGGCCGACGCAGCGCGGGCAGGCGGCGCAGACGCCAGCCGGCGAACACCAGCGCGGCCGCGATGCCGATGCGCGCGTCGAAGCCGCCGTCGCCGAGCGCGACGATCGCGCGCGGCGACGCCGCGTAGTCCGGCCACCATTGCGCGACGTAACCGGCACGCGCGGCAATCAACCCGAGCAGCAGCGCGTCGAGGATCAGGCCTGACGCGGTCTTGTGATGCCCGTCCGGCGGGCGACGCTGGATGACACGCGCGACGAGCCACGCCAGCAGCGCGGCGACGGCGACCGCGACGACGCGGATCGAGAAGGGACCGATGCTCAACATGAAATAGGAAGAATGGACGTGATCGAGCGGGACAGAAGACGGGATGGTCCGCCGCGACGATGAAGCGGTCGACGGTCGTGCGGCGTTTCGACCGGTTGCCGCGCATGGGGGTTCCCTCCGCGAACGTAACGGCGTGTTGCGGATCGCGACAGGCGCGCGGGGCAGCTCAGGACTGCGTGATGTGCACGCCGACGTGCAGCGAATCAGATCGGTCTGGTGTGGTGTCCGCCGGTATCCCGCACAGGGATCTCTCCTTGACGGCCGCTCCGCTGGCGAGCGGCCGCTTTTTTAGCGTCGTGCTTGGCGTGGTGCGTGCGGGTATGAGTATCTTGTGGCGGTCGGTGGGCGCGGCGGCATCCGATGCATATCGGCTGGTTCAGCGGGATGGGAACGCTGCAAGATGCGAGCGCTGGGCATTCACTCGCGTATTGCCTGACACCCGGTTTGCGACCGGCGAGGCTGGTCGTTGGCGGCGGCACAGGGGCTGCCGCCATGGCCCGACGGGCCGCGCATCCACGAGCCGTCGGGCGCCGGGTCTTACAGCTTCTTCGACGCCGTCGATGCCGCGTCGCCTTGCGTTGCCGCGGTCGCCGGATCGAGCGTCGCGATCGTCTTCTCGGTGAATTTCTCGTACAGCCAGTCCATGCGCATGCTGTCGATGCCCGCGATACCGCCGAGCGCATACGACGCCGACACCTTGAAGTGATCGAGCGGATGATTGTCGGCATCGGCGAACGTGACGGTGCCGTCGACGTAATCGCTGCCGGCCATGAAGCCGAACATGACGGCCGAGAAACTCGAGCGCACGCGAATGCCGGTGACTTCGACATCCAGGTGCATCGCATCGGTTGCATCCGCTTTGGCCAGCAGCTTGCGTGCGTCCAGTGCCTGTTCGATTTTTTCCTGCAGTTTCTTCGCATCGAACTTCAGGTTGTCTTTCAACGCTTCCTGCGCGGCGTTGTCGAGCGTGACCTTCACGATCACGGGTTTCTTGCCGAATTGGGGCGTCGATGCGGTCACGGTGGCCCCTGCCGGATCGCGGGCGTCGCGCGTCACGCTGCTGGCGCAGCCCGACAGGAAGCCGATCGTCACGAATGCCAGTGCGGCATGGCGGATAAGAGATTTCATGATTTGGTCTTTGATTGAGTTTATTTGAATGGGCCTTGTGGCCGAGCGGGAATTTAGCACGGCGCGATCCGATTCAAATCGCCGAATAGCGGGGGAAATCGATTCGGTATTGGGGCGGCGCGGCGGGTTTGCACCGAGGAAGCGCCGAGATAATGTGCGGCGAGTGATGAGCGGCGTTGGAGATTTGCTACTGCTTTCGCGATGACATCGCTTCGCGGGCGATTACTGGCCGTTGCCCGCCCGTGCTTCACCGAGCCGATACGCGGTAAAGAACTCGTACCACGGCGACCCTTGCTCGACCGGCACGCCGAGTGCCGTCGTGCGCTGTTTCAGCGCGCCGAATACATCGTTGATGAGTGCGTTCAGCGCGTTATCGCGGAATGGAACCGGTTGCGTTCGCCCCGCGGCGAACGCGCCGTACGCAATCGCCAGCAGACGATCGCGGTCATCTGTGCCCGCGATCGTCGCGTCGATCGTTTCGACGAAGCGCGGCCGGTCCTCTTCGCGCGCTGCGGACAGGCACAGGAACACGATCGCCGACAGTTCGTGCAGGTCCTTCCCGCGCAGCAGCGTGGGCAGTCGCGCAACGATCGGGCCCACTGGTTCCTCACGCAGCGCGTCGTCGAAGTCGAGCACGGCGGCCATCGGGTTCATGTCTGTTTTCAGGCGATCGAGCGCAGGCGGGGCCGACGACGCGCCGTCCGGCCCCGCAGCGGGCGGAGACCGCAACGCATCGGCCACGTGCTGTGTCCATTCCGGAAAAATCATCCGCACGTTGCCGAACTGCTCGCCGCCTTCCGCGGCCGGATTCCACCGATAGACGATCGTGCCGCCGCGAATGAACGGCGAATACAGATGCTCGGGCGTATGCGGCAGCGGCCGCCGGTTGATGGGCAGCCACGCGAGCGTGAGCCAGTCGTAGCGGCCCGTCGCGGGGACGGCAGCGCTCGAACTCGCGACGACCTGCCACGTGCCGCGATTCGCATAGCGGCGGCGCGCGTCGGGTACCGGGACGGTCCGGCCTTTGGCGGTGTCGAAATACGTCTTGCCCGTGACGTTCGCGCCGCTGTCAGCGGCCGGCGTGATGGTCGAGATGACCCACGACGCGCCGTCCGCCGACCGGTAGTCGGACGGCTTCAGCGTTGCTACGTCGTGCACCATGCGCGCTTCCGCCGCGACGGGGCTTGGCGGGGCATCGGCGGGCGCGGCGAAGATACTCGGCATGGCTTTCCTCGGAATCGGGGCGCGCATCGTCGAGCGGGGCGATGTGCGGCGGCACGGATGACGGTGTCGTAACTGTAGAACGTCGTGACCGGAAACGGAAACTGGCCGAATGGGGTAATCGGTGCACGCCGTTCGCCGCTTCGCTTACGATGCGCATCCTGAGCCAACGACGCATATCGAGCGGGAGGGCGGGCGCATGACCGATACGAAAGCCATTGCCGAACACTGGGCGCGGGTTGCCGGCCAATGGATCGGCTGGGCCGGCAAGCCGGAGATTGGCTGTGGCGAAGGTCGCGTGCGCGACGCGGCCAGCGCAAGCCCGTTATGAGCGTGAGCAGGTCCCAGGCAGTGGGCGCGCGTGCCGCTGTTTCTGTGGATCAAGGCGCGGCCGCTGGGATGAGTGGGGCCGGGGCCGGGTCCGGGAATTGAATCGGACGGACGTCAGGGTTTCTTGTCGTGATTAAGGGCCGAACTCCTCGCGAATCACTTGAAAAAGAAATCCTTCGGGCAGATTCTGCCGGAAGAAGGGATGCAGGTCGCGCGGCCAAATCCAGGCATCTTCGCGAACGGGCATGGTCAAACTGGCAAAGTCGGCATCGAGTGCGTCTGCGGTGTAGCGCAATGCATAGTCGTCCGCCTGGCGATAGAGATGCGCAACGAGTTTGCCTTTGACGTACACATGAAGCCGCATGGTCACGCGTCTCCCATCGTGCGCTGTTCGGCCAGCACGTCATCGAGGGTGCGCCCATGCCCGCGCTTCACCACGCGCAGGTCATAGCCAGCAGCCTCCAGCAGCCGAACGAGCGCAGATACGCTCATGTCGCCTCGCGCGAGTGTCTCCATCCGTGCGAGCGTCGTGCGTGCGACACCGGCGTGCTCGGCCAGCTCTTTCTGAGAAAGTCCGGCTGAATGGCGAACCTCTTTCAACATCGCTCCAACATCGGCCAAGGTTGTCATTTGTAGCCCCCGGGCGTCAAAAGTCCTCACATTGACTGATATTGTAGCCCTTGTGCTACAAATTTGCATGTAAAATTGGTGTCCGCAGGGCTACAAAATTGAACCGACAGGATGATTTTGTATCCCTGTGGCTACTGTGGCCGTTCTGCGGCGGCAGCCATTGGCGGTGGTCCTGTTCCCGGACCGCGCGTACGGTCAGGCCCCGTTCATGTCGCGGGCCTTTTCAGGACGGGGCGCGGTCAGAACTGGTCCCGGGTTTTTCCGGCCGCCCATGCGATGCGCAGCGCCTGCACGACGCGGCCGCGAAGGCCACGATCCTGCCGTTCATCGACGGCTTGCGGGACCGGTTTCGCACGACGGTCGGCGAGCGCGGACTGAAACTGCCGGTGGCGAGCGTCAGCGTATCGCGCGCCCGCGCGATGTACGGTTCGACAGACAAGGTCGTGCTGCTCGGCCACGCGCGCGTGCTGGCCTGATGCCGATGCCTTCGCGGCTTACCCGCGCATCGGCGGATTCAACCGCGCGAACGCCGCCTGCCGGCGATACGGAAAATACGGATACGGCGCTTCCACCGCGCTCGCCGCATCGAGCTTCGCGACTTGCGCATCGGTCAGCGCCCAGCCGACCGCCCCGAGGTTCTGCCGCAACTGTTCCTCGTTGCGCGCGCCGACGATCACCGACGACACCGTCGGCCGCTGCAGCAGCCAGTTCAGCGCGATCTGCGGCACCGTCTTGCCGGTTTCTTCCGCGATCGCGTCGAGCACATCGACCACGTCGTACAGGCGTTCGTCGTCGACCGGCGGCCCGTAGCTGGCCGTTTCATGCAGGCGGCTGCCTTCGGGCAGCGGCGCATTGCGCCGGATCTTGCCGGTGAGCCGGCCCCAGCCGAGCGGGCTCCACACCAGCGCGCCGAGGCCCTGGTCGGCGCCGAGCGGCATCAGGTCCCACTCGTAGTCGCGGCCGACGAGCGAGTAGTACACCTGGTTCGCCACGTAGCGCGTCCAGCCGTGCCGGTCGGCCTCCGCGAGCGACTTCATGATCTGCCAGCCGGCGAAGTTCGACACGCCGATATAGCGCAGCTTGCCCGCGCGCACGAGATCGTCCAGTGTCGACATCACTTCCTCGACCGGCGTGCCGGCGTCGAACGCGTGCAGTTGCAGCAGGTCGATGTAGTCGGTGTCGAGGCGGCGCAGCGCGTCGTCGACGGCGCGCACGAGCCGTGCGCGCGACGTGCCCGCGTCGTTCGGGCCGTCGCCGGTCGGCAGGCCCGTCTTGGTCGAGATCAGCACTTGGTCGCGGCGCCCCTTGAGCGCGGTGCCGAGCACGCGCTCGGACGCGCCGTCGGAATACACGTCGGCCGTGTCGAACAGGTTGACGCCGGCTTCAATGCAGATGTCGATCAGGCGGCGTGCTTCGTCGACCCCGGTATTGCCCCAGGCACTGAACAGCGGGCCGGTGCCGCCGAACGTGCCGGCGCCGAAGCTCAGGACAGGGACCTTGAGGCCGGAGCGGCCGAGCGTACGATATTCCATGAGCGTTTCTCTCGTCGTGTGAGCGCGGCGCGGCCGCGCGTCGATCGTCAGGCGACCAATGTACCGTTTGCGGCTTTCCCGGATAATCCAGAAGACGACGAAAATATCCTTCGGAAAGAGCGAACAATGCTGCTCGACAACCTCGCGCTGTTCCTGCGCATCGTGGAGAAGGGCGGGCTGGCCGCGGCGGGCCGCGAAGTCGGCCTGTCGCCGGCCACGGTGTCCGAGCGGCTGACGGCGCTCGAGCGCCACTACGGCGCGGCGCTGCTCACGCGCACGACGCGCGCGATCAGCCTGACCGACGAGGGGCGCACGCTGGCGGAGGGTGCGCGACGCCTGCTGGCCGAGGCCGATGAACTCGAAAGCCGTGTGCGGCTGGGCGTGCAGACGCTGTCGGGGCCCGTGCGGCTGAGTGCGCCGGCCGATCTCGGGCGCGAGTGCGTCGTGCCGGTCCTCGACGCGTTCCTGGCCGAGCATCCGGGCGTGACGGTCGACCTGCATCTCGGCGACGGGTATGTCGACCTCGTCGGGCAGGGGCTCGATTTCGCGATCCGTCGCGGCACGCTGGCAGACAGTTCGTTGCGCAGCCGTTCGCTCGGCCGTGCGCGGCGTGTGGTGTGCGCGGCGCCCGCGTATCTCGCCGCACGTGGCACGCCGATGCACCCGGACGAACTTGCCGCGCACGACTGCATCGTGATGCGCTTCGGCCAGGAGCTGTATGCCGAATGGCCGTTCAGTATCGACGGCGCATTGAAGCGCGTGGTGGTGCGCGGCCGGCGCGTCGCCAACGACGGGGCGCTCGTGCGCGCGTGGTGCGTCGCGGGGCACGGCGTCGCGCTGAAATCGCTGGTCGACGTCGAACGGGACCTGGCGTCGGGCGCGCTCGTCGAGGTGCTCGGCGCGTTCTCGCCCGGCGACGTGGATCTGCAGATCGTCTATCCGGGGAGTGCGGCGCAGCCGCGGCGTGTGCGCGCGTTGATCGACAGGCTGGCGGAGGCGCTCGCGTAACAGCACGTTGCCCGCGCGGCCGGCGAGACGTTGCGACGGCGATCTCGCCGCGATCGCATCGAATGCGCGACGGTGCGTGCGGGCGCGCGGCATCGCAGGCTGAAACCGCTGTTCAAGCCCATTGCACACATTTCGTCATTTAGCTAATATTCAAAACGTCAAACGAAGCCGAACCCCATGGACGACGTGATCCGCATCAGCGCCTTGGCCAACGAAAGCCGTCTCGCCGTGCTGCGCTGGCTCAAGCAGCCGCGCAAGCATTTCCCGCCGCAGCCGCACGGCGACTTCGACGAACTCGGCGTGTGCTGCACGTACATCACCGAGAAGCTCGGCATCGCGCCGGCCACGACGACGCGGCACATGCGCATCCTCGCGGACGCCGGGCTCGTGCAGGCGACCCGCGTCGGCAAGTTCACGTACTACAAGCGGATCGACGGCGCGCTGCAGCAGCTCGGCCGCGATCTCTCGCAACTCTGACCCTGACCGAGGCAACCGACATGGACGAACTCGCCCTGCTGGCCGACGCCGATCGGCGCGCGCACGCGTATCTGGCTGCAACGAACGAACGGCGCGCGTTTCCCGATGCGGCCGCGCTGGCCGGCCTCGCGGCGTTCGACGAAGCGCTGCCCGATACGGGACGCCCGGCCGACGACGTGCTGCGCCTGCTCGACGAGCACGGCACGCCCGCAACGGTCGCATCGAACGGCCCGAACTATTTCGGCTTCGTGATCGGCGCGACGCTGCCGGCCGCGGCGGCGGCCGAGCGGCTGATGCTCGCGTGGGACCAATGCGCGTCGTCGTACGCGAATTCGCCGGTGGCCGCAACGCTCGAGCGCCAGGCCGCGCGCTGGGTCGTCGAGGCGCTCGGATTGCCCGAAGGCAGCGCGGTCGGTTTCGGCACGAGCGCGACGGCCTGCACGCTCGTCGCGCTGGTGGCCGCGCGGCGCGCGCTGCTCGCGCGCAAGGGCTGGGAGATCGACGAGGACGGCCTGATCGGCGCGCCCGAGGTGAAAGTCGTGATCTCCGCGCTCGCGCACATCACGGTGAAGAAGGCGCTGCGCGTGCTCGGCTTCGGAATGAAGCGCATCGTCGTCGCGCCGGTCGATGCGCACGGCCGGATCGACCCGGCGCAGTTGCCGCCGCTCGACGACATGACGATCTTCTGCGTGCAGGCCGGCGAAGTGAACACCGGCGAATTCGATCCGTTCGCGGCATTGATTCCGCCCGCGAAGGCGGCCGGCGCGTGGGTGCACGTGGACGGCGCGTTCGGCCTGTGGGCGCGGGCGTCGTCGAAGCGCGCGCTGACGGACGGCGTCGACGGCGCGGACAGCTGGACGACCGACGGTCACAAATGGCTCAACACGCCGTACGACGGCGCGATGGTGATCTGCCGCGACGCGGCCGCGCTCGCCACCGCGATGAACAGCGACGCCGTATATTTGAGCGGCGCGCAGGATGCGCAGAAGAACCTGAACCTCGAATTCTCGCGACGCGCGCGCGGCATTCCCGTGTGGGCCGCGCTGCGCTCGCTCGGCCGCGCCGGCGTCGCGACGATGGTCGAGCGGCATTGCGCGCAGGCGGCGCGGGTCGCGGACGGCCTGCGGGCGGCCGGCTACGACGTGCTGAACCGCGTCGTGCTGAACCAGGTGCTCGTGCGCGCCGGCACCGACGAGGAAACGGCGGCGATCCTCGAAGCCGCGCAGGCGTCGGGCGACGTGTGGTTCGGCGCGACCGTGTGGCAGGGGCGGCCGGCGTTCCGGATCAGCGTGTCGTCGTGGCGCACCGAGGATGCGCACATCGATCGCCTCGTCGCATTGCTGACGAAGCTGCGCGGCGTGCACGTGGGGTGAGCGTCACGCGTCATTCGCCGCCTGAATGGTTGCGTGCGCAACGTTCTGGCATTCGATGAAGTGCAGCGCAGCCGGTGGGGTTCGCGGCACGTCTGCAAGCGTGAAAATATCGGACAATAGCCATTCCGCGCGGGCCGCGCCGGCACCGCGTCCAACCGAAGCATTCACGCTTGCGAGCTCCCCATGTCGACTCCCTGTCCCCGGGAATTGCTGAAGGCCGCCGATATCGCGAAGATGGAACCCACGCGCGCGGTGCATTCGCTCAATCCCAATGCCGTGCGTCTCAAGCGGCAACTCAGCGACCTGACCGGCCTGACGCAATTCGGCGTTCACCTGCTCACGCTGATGCCCGGTCACGAATCGGCCGAATATCACCGTCACCTGTACGAAGAAGAATTCGTGTACGTGCTGTCCGGCGCGGGCTCGGTGACGATCGGCGAGCGCACGAATGAAATCGGGCCCGGCGATTTCATCGGCTTTCCGCGCGGCGGCGAAGCGCATACGGTGCAGAACACCGGCGAGGCGCCGCTCGAATTGCTCGTCGGCGGGCAGCGGCTCGAACACGACGTGTGCGAATACCCGCGAATCGGCAAGCGGCTTTATATCGCGGGCGAGCTCGAGGAGTATGTCGAGCTGCCGAAACGGCCATGACGGTCGATTGCACGTCATTACCGGAGCAGGCCGTTCGGCCAATGAGGATGAATTCGCTTCCCGCGGCCCCGTCGCGCTTATGATGCGGGAACGCCACTGACAGGGTCCCACGCCATGGACGCGCCGCTGCCGCCGATCTCTGCCCCGATTGCCGAAACCGACACCGAAACCGCTCCAGAAGCCGAAGCCGCCGGCGAGCCGCGCGCGTCGCGCGTGCACCGGCCGGTCGCGCTCGTCACCGGCTCGACGTCGGGGATCGGGGCGGCCGTCGCGCGTCGGCTGGCGGCCGACGGCTACGCGGTGATCCTGCATTCGCGCCGCTCGGCCGACGCCGGCCGCGCGATGGCGCGCGAACTCGGCGGCGCGTACGTGCAAGCCGATCTCGCCGACGATGCCGAACGCGTGCGGCTGATCCGCGACGCGCTCGCGGTGCACGGCCGGCTCGACGTGCTCGTGAACAATGCGGGCGTCAGCCGCGTGATTCCGCATGACGACCTCTCAGCGGCCACGCCCGACGTGTGGCGCGAGATGCATGAAATCAACGTGATCGCGCCGTTCCGGCTGGTCGCCGAAGCGGAAGCCGCGCTGCGCGAGTCGGCGTCGCGCGGGCGGGCCGGGTGCGTCGTGAACGTCAGCTCGCATGCGGGCATGCGGCCGAAGGGCGCGTCGATTCCGTATGCGGCCGCGAAGGCCGCGCTCAATCACACGACGCGGCTGCTCGCGCGCACGCTGGCTCCCGCGATTCGCGTCAATGCGGTCGCGCCGGGGCTCGTCGATACGCCGCTGACCGCCGACTGGACGGAAGCGCAGCAGCTCTGGCGCGAACGCGCGCCGATGCGCCGCGCGGCGACGCCGGACGATATCGCGCAGACGGTCGCGATGCTCGTCGCGTCCGATTACGTGACGGGCGAGATCGTGATGCTCGACGGCGGCTTGAATCTGACGTGATGCACTGAGGCGGTGGACCCGTATGGCGCGCGTGGCAGCCGGGTCATTCGAAGGCGCTTGCGATCAGCCGAGGTTCGACCGCAGCCGCGCGAGCGCCTGATCGTGCGTGCGCTCGAACTTGAGCGGCGTGACCGAGATATATCCTTCGCCGAGCGCAACCGTTTCCGAATCCGCATCGTCGTCGCGCGGTGCGCGCGCGAGCTTCAGCCAGTGATAGTCGATTTCGCGCGGATCGCGTCCCGACACGATCTCTACACCCTGCAGCGTGCCGGCGCCCTGGTTCGTCACCTTCAGGCCGCGCACGTCGTCGGCGGGCCGCGGCGGGAAATTCACGTTGAGGCACGCGTCGCTGTCCCAGCCGGCGGCGACGAGCCGGCGGATCACGTCCGGCGCATGCGCGAGCGCGGTGCCCCACGGCACCGCGTTGCGATCGGTGAAGGCCTGGCTCAGCGCGATGGCCGGCACGCCCACGAGCATGCTCGTCATCGCCGCGCCGACCGTACCGGAAAACACCGTTTCGGTGCCGAGGTTCGCGCCGCGATTCACGCCGGACAGTACGACGTCGGGCCGGGCGCCCTTCATCAGGTGGCTGACCGCGATCGCGACGCAATCGCCGGGCGTGCCGCGCACCGCGAAGCGCCGCTCGCCCTTGCGATGCACGCGCAACGGTTCATGCAGGCTCAGCGAATGCGATGTGCCGCTCTGGTCCTCGGCTGGAGCCACGATCCACACTTCGCGCGCGAGTTGCGTGGCGACCTGTTCGAGTATGTCGAGGCCGGGAGCGTCGAATCCGTCGTCGTTGGTGAGCAGGACACGGTCGAACAGCGGGCGGGTTGCTTGCATCGGGGCGATCCTCGTGAAGGGCAATGACAGGGGAGGTGCGGTGTGGCGCAAGCCACAAGGCTAGCATTCCGGCGCGAGGATCGTCGTGTCGTGGAAGGTGCGTGCCGGTGCGGCAGTCCGGACCCGCTCAGCCGAGCAGGTAGCGCAGCAGGCCGGCCGACGCGACGCCGACGATGACCGTCGGCAGGATCGACAGGCGTGTCGCCGCGACGAGCGTGATCGCGAGCGCGAGCAGGTCGGCCGGGCGCGTCGACACGAACGCCGGCGCGATCACCGAGATCAGCACGCAGCCGGGCACGTTCTCCATCACCGACGCCATCCGCGGGCTCAGCGTGCGGTTGCGCAGCAGCACGTAGCCGAGAATGCGCGACAGGTAGGTGGTCGACGCCATCAGCACGATCGTCGCGACGGTGCCGAAATCCGGAAGCTCAGGCATCGCGTGGCTCCCACAGCAGCGCGGCGATCAGCCCCGCGCAGGCGCCGGCCGCGACATACCACGCACCGGGCAGCGCGAGATGGGTGCCCGCCGCGACGACGAGGCTCACGAACCACGGACGGCTCGCGCGCACCCCTTTCCACATCCCGCGCAGCAGCACCAGAAACACGGCCGTGAACGCCATGTCGAAGCCGTACTGTTCGACGTCGCCGATGGTCGGGCCGACCGCCGCGCCGAGCGTCGTCATCGAGATCCACGTCAGGTAGAGCCCCACGCAGATGCCCGCGTAATAGGGCACGCTGATGTGCGTGGCCGAGCGTTCGCGCGCGTCGGCGAGCGACATCGCCCAGCTCTCGTCGCACATGAAGAACAGCGCGACGAACGCGCGGCGGCGCGGCAGGCGCCGGAGGTAGGGCGCGAATGCGGCGCCCATCAGGATGTGGCGCGAATTCACGAGGAACGACATCGCGACGATCAGCGCGATGTGCGGCGGCGACGTCCACAGATGGATCGCCGCGAATTCGGAGCCGCCGCCGAAGTTCAGGCCCGTCATCATCGGCACTTCGAACAGGCTCAGCCCTTTTTGCGCAGCCTGCGCGCCGAGCACCAGCGCGAACGGCACGAAACCCAGCATGACGGGCAGCGCCGCGCGCAAACCGCGACCCATCTCGGCGACATAGGCGGGCTTGTCGCGAAGCCCGGACGACGTTGAAACGCTACTGCTCATTACTCCTCCTTCGGGGGAGGAATTGTCTGCTTTTTTGACTCGAATCGGGTTGCGTTATCGCCATATTTTTCTCAGAATTTGGCATTGAACGCGTAATACGCGAATTTTTTGAAATCGGATGCCACATGAAACTTGACGCGATCGACCGCCGGATCCTGAGCGCGCTGCAGCGCGACGGCCGCATGCAGAACGTGGAGCTCGCGCAGGAGGTCGGGCTGTCGCCGTCGCCGTGTCTGCGGCGCGTGCGGTTGCTCGAGGAAGCCGGCGTGATCGAGAAATACGTGGCCGTGCTGAACCCGGCGAAGGTCGGCAAGGGGCTGACGATCTTCACGCGCGTATGGCTGAAGGGGCAGGACGCGGAATCGGTGAACCGTTTCGCCGAGGCCGTCCAGCAGATGCCGGAAGTCGTCGAATGCCACCTGATGGCCGGCGACTGCGATTTCCTGCTGCGCGTCGTCGCGGCCGACATCGACGATTACCGGCGCTTCCAGATGGAATACCTGACGCGTATTCCCGGCGTGCTGAGCGTGAAGACCGACATTCCGATGCAGAAGGTCAAGCTCACGTCGGCGCTACCAACCTGAAGCGGGGCGGGGCGTGCGGCGATGCGTCGACGAGCGGTCATGGCACGGTGACAATCGCCCGATAAACTGACGGGGTGAGTCGCATCGCACGGATTGCCGGTGCGGTCGCACGCCGGTCGATGTGCAAGCAACTAACGGTCAATGCCGACGCGATCGGCCGAACGGCGCTGCATAGCGCGCCAGGTCGTGCGTCGCCGCGAATGCGTTTCTTCCTGTCGAGCCCTACATGCAGCCATTCAATACGCCGTGGAATTCGCTGGAAATCGTCAAGCTCGTGCTCGGCGTGCTGACGCCGTTGTCGGTCGCCTGTCTCGGCTGGCTCGTCGCGCGCCGGCTGAAGCGGCTCGAACTCGTGCAGTGGACCAATCAGCGGCTGATCGAAAAGCGGCTCGCGCTGTACGACACGGTCGCGCCGCAGCTCAATGCGCTGCTGTGCTTCTACACGTGGATCGGCTACTGGAAGGACATCTCGCCGGACGACGTGATCCGCGCGAAGCGCGACCTCGACCGCACGTTCCACATCTACCGCTACCTGTTCGACGACGACGTGTACGACGCGTATCACACGTTCATTCATGCGCTGTTCGAGATGCATACGGGGCCGGGCCGCGACGCGCGGATTCGCTCGCTGATCCAGGCGCCCGACGGCGACCGCAGCGTGCACGGCTCGTATGCCTGGAAGCCGGTGTGGTCCGAGCGTTTCGCGACCGCGAGCGTCGTGCCGAAGGACGACGTGCTGCGGCACTACACGCGATTGATGGAGCGGCTGCGCGTCGCGCTGGGGGCGACGCGCTGACGGCTTCCACGCTTCGGCGCCTTGCGCCTCGTGCCGGTATCGAAATCCGCCACCCGGCGGCGCGGATTCGCACCCTCGCGCATGAACCGGATGCGGTGCGCGGCAACGCCTGCCATGCTCGCTCCATGTTCACTTGCGCGAGGCTCGTATGGTCGTCGACACCGGCCGCCAGCCGTCTCTGGTCCGCTCGCCCGGCGCACGCCGCGGGCGCCGCTTTTCCTTCGGTTCGCCCGAATCGCATGCGATGCCGTTGCCGGTCGAACCGGAAATCGGCGACATCGTCTTCATCCGCGTCACCGTGCGGCCGTTTCTCGAAGTGGCGAGCGCGACGCGCTCATGGACGAATCACGTTGGAATCGTCGTCGGCGAGCGCGGCGGCGAGGCGCTGATCGCGGAGAGCACGTTTCCGCTATCGCGCGTCACGACGATGTCGCGGTTTGTCGCGCGGTCCGACTGCGGCGCATGCGTGGTCGCGCGGCTGACGCAGCCGCTCGATGCCGCGCAGCGACGGCGGCTCGTCGACGCGGCGAGGCGCAGGATCGGCGTGGTGTACGACACGGGTTTCAACCTCGCGTCGCGCCGGCAGTTCTGTTCGCGTTTCGTGCGCGAGATCGTGCGCGATGCCACGCGGATCGTGCTCGGCGACGTCGAGACCTTCGACATGCTGCTGCGCCGGAATCCCGGTCATCCGCTCGGCCTCTGGAGGATCTGGTACTTCGGCCGGATTCCGTGGCGTCGCCGCACGGTGACGCCGGCGAGCTTGTTCGAGAGCGACAAGTTGCGTGTCGTGGCGGATACGCGCGAGTGCAAGGCGGATGGGTGAACAAGGGGCCGGGTACTACGCATTCGCGACGGGGTTAGTTGCGCCCCACCACCGCGAGCCGCGCCGCGAGACCCACGAATACCGACCCGAGCAGATACTGCGGCACCTTCGACGGCCGGCGGCGTGCGCCGATCCGCTGGCTCAGCCGGCTCGCGGAAAGAATCACCGCGCCGTTCACGACGATCCCGATCAGGTTCAGCACCGTCGCGAGCACGAGAATCTGCACGGCGATCGAACCCTGTTCGGGCCGCACGAACTGCGGGAACAGCGCGAGCACGAACAACGCCATCTTCGGGTTCAGCAGGTTCGTCGTCAGCCCTTGGCGAAAGATCGTCGCGGTCGAGCGCTGACGTTGCGACGCGACGGGCGACAGCGCAGTCGCATCCGAACGGAATGTCTTCCACGCGAGATACAGCAGATACGCGGCGCCTGCGAAACGTACCGCGTCGTACGCGAGCGGCACCGCGACGAAGAGCTGCGACAGACCGAGCGCGGCCGCGAGCGCGTGACAGTAGGTGCCGGCCTGGATGCCCGCGAGCGTCGCGAAGCCGGCGCGCCGCCCCTGGCTCACGCTGCGGGACGCGATCAGCAGCATGTCGGGGCCGGGTGTAACGGTCAGCGCGAGACACGCGCCGGAGAACAGCGCGAGCGTGGAAAAGTCGATCATGGCATTCCCTTTTGCTGGTGCGGCGTAAAAGGGAACCCAGTTTAGGAGGGCGTGCGAGGCCGGTCAATCGAGCGAACGGACGATGGCCGGACGGCACGGATCGCGTGGCGCATGCATCGCGCATGCGCGGCCCGCACCCCTCTCACTGTTTGCGACAGGCCACCTGATAGTCGATCACGGTATTCGCGGATGGCCGGTCCGGCTCGCCGCCTACCGTCGTCACGCCGAGCACGCCGGCCGCGTTCCGGTAGCGCAGCGCGCAATACCCCATCCCGGTGCCTGAACACGCTTCGGCTTCGACGATGCCGTGCTTCGCGAGCGTCGCTGCGCCGTCCATCGCGTCCGGTTTCTCGCGCGGACGCAGCGGCTGCCAGCCATGCGCGATCAGTATCTTGCGTGCCGCGTCGAGCGGCTTGCCATACACGTTCGGCACGACCGCGTGGCCGTTGCAGTGTGTGCTTTCGGCGGCGACGCGGGTCAGCCGCAGTTCGCCGTTGTGTTCGTGCAGCTCGCCGACGGGCGGCGCCGGGCCGTCGCCGCCCCAGATCAGCAGCGCGCCGCTTTCCAGCCGATCGGCCGAGCCGAGCTGCCAGTTGGCCTTGCGTGCGGTGTAGCCGAGCGCGACGAGCGTCGTGCCGTCGAATACGCCGATATTGCCGTTGCGCGCGAAGCAGATCGCGCTCGTGCCGGCGCTGAATCCGCTCGCGAACGTGACGACCGTGTATCGTCCGAGCGGTGCCTCGGACGTCACGATCCAGTCGCGCTGCGCGACCTCGCGGCCGGCCGCCGTGGTCGTTTTCGCGCGATATTGCGTGCAGAACGGATCGAGCGAACCGTTTTCAGGCGAGCGCGGCAGCGTGCCGAATGGCACGAGCGACGCCCCGGCGATATCGGAGCCCGTGCGCAGCGGCTCGGCCGATGCCGTGCCACCGAACGTGACACTGGCCAATACCGCGATCGAAACGATCGAAGCAAGATGGCGGATGAGCGGTGACGCAATGGAAAGAAACACCCAGACTGTCCCCGGGGAAAGTGGAACGGGCGCGGCAATCGCGCTTTTTCGCCCGTATGTCACGGTCGCGCGCACCGCCCGGCGGCACGCCCACGTGCCGCCGCCGACTCTCAGCCGTTCGCGACGACGTCGATGCGCAGCGCATCGCCGCCCGCGACGATCGCCAGCAGACGATCGACGTTCGGGTGCGCGCCCGGACGATTACGTGCGTCGGCCGTATGTTCGGCGAACACCGCGAGGCCGTGTTCGGCCGCCTTCGCGTCGAGCGTGCCGAACGCCTGCTTCAGATAGTGGTACACCGCGAGCGAGCCCTGCTTGCCCGGCTGGTTCTCGATGGTCGCGACCACGTCGCCGTTCGCGCCGACGAGATCGATGCGCGCGATGCCGTCGATGGCCGGCAGTTGCGCGAGGTTGTCCTTGAATACTTGAGTCGGTTGAATCACTGAAAACACTCCGTCGGTTCGGTCATCGGCCAAGGTGCGTGGCCGGCCGTATCTTATCCGATCGGCTTGGTCGCGCCGCCGCCGCGGCACGCGTCGTACAGCGCGCCCGGCATCGCGACGCCGAATACCGCGTCGATCATCCGCGTCACGTTCGCCGGCGATGCCGCCGTGCCGACGCGTGCGGCGTCATGACCGCCCGGTACCGGTCAGCACACCCGCCTCGCGCGCGCGCTCGATGTCGGGGCTGCGATACGCGTGCTCGGGAATGTCGGCGAGCCGCGACGGATGCATCTGGCGCGGCGCCAGCCCGTAGAACTTCTGGAAGCTCATGATCAGCGGCGACCACTTGTCCGGATCGATGCGGTCCGGATGACCGTCCATCAGCAGGTCGGGGTGCGCGTGCACGCGCTGGATGCGCATCTCGAACACGCGAATGCGGCCGCGCAGGTCGGGCATGTCGTCGCCGATCCCGTATGTGGCCGCGACGACCGCCTCCATATGCACCGGGCATTCGAGCGCGCGCGGCGGCGCGACCGTTTGCGACGCGGCCTCGGTGAACCCGGCCGTGCCGAACTTGTCGGGTTCGAATACGTAGCCTTTCGCGCGCTTGCCGTCGGGCACCGGATACGTGCCGGTCGTGCGCGCGATCCGGTCCACCGCGTCCGCCTGCGCCGACGACGGCAGGTTCAGCACGCATTCGCCGGTGCGCAGCAGGTTGCGGGTGGTCTGCGAACTGGCGGCGATGCCGATCACGCCGCGCCAGCCGAGCCAGAACGCGGACGAGATCGGCGCGAGATTGGCCGTGCCGTTTTCGTTCAGCGTGCTGACCAGCACGACGGGCGTGCCGAAGTAGAGGATGTTCGGTTCGGTGACGCAATGCGGCGCATTCATGGTCGAGTCCTTCGTTGACGGGATCGGTTCTCATGCTGAACCCGTCGCGGCGACGCGACGCTCCGAATCTTGTCGTGTCATTCCGAACGGTGCGCAAAAAGGCGCCGGCGCCGCGCCGGACCGAGCCGGCAATGCGCGGGCTTTTCCGCTACAGTAAGAAATCGAAGGCCGCGCCCGCTTTGCATCACGCGGGCGCGCGCAGTCACGTTCCGCCAACGCACACGAGGGCCTGATGGACACCGAGCAACGCTACACCGCCAACGCGCCGACCCGCGCGGAAGTCGACGCACTGGGCGGCGCAACCGTCATCGAATTCGGCGCGAACTGGTGCGGGATCTGCGCAGGCGCGCAGCCCGCGATCACGGCGTCGTTCTCCGCGCATCCTGCCGTGCGGCACCTGAAGATCGAGGACGGCCCCGGCCGTCCGCTCGGTCGCTCGTTCGGGGTGAAGCTGTGGCCGACGCTGGTATTCCTGCGCGATGGGGTCGAAGTCGCGCGCGTCGTGCGCCCCGCCGACGCGAAGCAGATCGAAGCCGACGGCTTCTCGGCGCTGACCTGAGGTCACGACGATGCAACAGGCCATCACGCACGTCGGCGTCGATACGCGCGGCAGCGGCCTCGTCGAAGTCACGCAGCAGGTGCGTGCGTTCGTCGACCAGCAGGCGATCCGCACCGGCCTGCTCACCGTGTTCTGCCGCCATACGTCGGCGTCGTTGCTGATCCAGGAGAACGCGGATCCGTCGGTGCAGCGCGATATCGAACGCTATTTCGCGACGCTCGCGCCCGAGGACGACACGCGCTACGAGCACGACACCGAAGGCGCCGACGACATGCCCGCGCATCTGCGCACCGCGCTCACACAGGTGCAGCTGTCGATTCCGGTCGAGCACGGGCGCATGGTGCTCGGCACGTGGCAGGGAATCTATCTGTTCGAGCATCGTCGCGCGGCGCACCGGCGCGACATCGTGCTGCATCTGATCGGCGAGTAGGCAAAGCCGGCGAGCGGGCTAGCGGACGGAAACGCAAGCGGACGGAAACGCGTAACGCCGCGCCCGCGCGCGGCTCAGGCGAGCAGCTTCTCGACGAGCGCGCCGAGTTCGCGCAGGTGAACCGGCTTCGGCAGGAACGCGTCGAACGCCCGCTTGTTCTCGCGCAGCGCCGCCGATTCATACGCGCTGACGCCGAGAATCGCCGGATGCCGGCCGTCGTCGTCGGGCTCCGCCACCGCGCGAATGCGCCGCGCCACGTCGAATCCGCTCAGGTCCGGCAGTTCGAGATCGAGCACGACGAGGTCGTAGCGGCCCGTACCGAAGCGTGCGACGCCTTCCTGCCCGGTGCCGCACAGATCGGCCTCGACGCCGAGCGCCGACAGCATCGCGCCAAGCGTCTCGCGCGCGTTGTCGTTGTCGTCGACCACCAGCGCGCGCCGGTCGCGGTGCGGCAGCACGGGCGGCAGCGCGGGCACGTCGCCGGTCGCGGTGCCGGCCGTATCGACGCCGGGCACTTCGACCGGCAGCGTCACGACGAACTCGCTGCCTTCGCCGACCGCGCTGCGCACGTCCACATGCCCGCGCAGCGTCGTCACGATTTCGCGCACGACCGCGAGCCCCATGCCGATCCCGTCCACGTGCAGCCCGACCGCGTCGTTCGCGCGATAGAACGGCTCGAAGATCTTCGACAGATGCTGCTTCGCGATGCCGGCGCCGGTATCGCGCACGGCGATCTTCACCTGCTGGCCGGCCGGCGCATCGGCGAGCGTGATCGCCACCGTGATCGAGCCGCCGGCCGTGTACTTGACCGAGTTCTCGATCAGGTTCGACAGCACCTGCCGCAGCAGCTTGCGATCGGAGCGGATCGCGAGGCCGGGCGGCTGGACGCGCTGCGTGACCGTGATCCGTTTCGTCGCGATCCTCTCGCGCAGCGGTTCGAGCGCCTCGGCAAGCAGCGGCGCGATGCCGACGGTATCCAGTTCGGCGACGCGTTTCGTCGAGCGCAGCTTGATGTAGTCGGTGAGGTCCTTGACGAGCGCTTCCAGCGACAGCGCGGAATTCTGCAGCCGCCGGATCGTCTTCAGGTTCGCGTCGGACTGCGGGCGTGCGAGCAGGATCTCGATCGATCCGCAAATCGCCTGCAGCGGCGTACGCAGTTCGTGGCTGACCATCCCGAGGAACGCGTTCTTGGCCTCGATCATCTCGAACGCGCGGTCGGACGCCTTGCGTTCCGCATCGAGCGCCGCGTTCTGCCGTTCGAGCAGGTCGTCGCGCGTGCGCATCGTATAGAACAGCAGCAGGAACAGCGCGCACAGGATCACACCGAGCACGATGCCGAGGATCAGGATCGCGCGCTGCTTGTCCTTCAATTGATGGAACGTGAAATCGCGCTGCGCCATTTCGATCGCGCGGAAGTAGTTCGCGAGGCCGTTGACCTTCGGCCAGTACGCATTGACTTCGTCGATCACCTGCCGCGCCTGCTTCGGCGAATCGCGCAGCAGCGGCACCTCGCGCTTCAGGCGCGTCATGAATTCGCCGAGCGCGTCGATCTCGTTGCGCGCGCGCGGGATGCGCAGCCAGTATTGGGACACTTCGGACGGCCGCTGCAGGAACCCGAACGACACCGACAGGCTGTCGAGCTGCATCTGCACGTGATCGAAATCGTCGTCCTCGCGCGTCGCGTAGAGAATCAGCTGCCGGTCGAAGCGCGTATAGACGTTGCGGTATTGCGCGGCGGTCCAGAACACGCCTTCACGCGGCCCCTCGAGCACGCCCTCGTTGACCGAGGTGGCAAGGAGATCCCACAGCAGGAACGCCCACGCGGCGAACCCCATGATCCACAGCGAGCCGAGGATCAGGATGATCTTTCTATTTTTCCATCGCCGCCGCGTCATGTCACTTCACGGTCAGACCGATGATCTGCCACGCGAACTTCGCTTCGCCGAGCGGCGTCTTCAGCTCGTCGGGATACTGGTCGCGCGGATACATGATCCACAGCGGGCCGTAGTTGTCGTTGCCGAGCACCTTGCCGTTCATCGTCCGCGCGAGGATCACGCCGTACCTGGCCGCATCGGACACGGGAATCGTGAACGTGTATTCGTCGATGCAGCGGAATTCGATCTGCGTGCCGTGCGCGCCGACCGTCTTCAGCACGTCGGACAGGCGCGGGCCCGTGAAGGCGGCCTTCGGCGTCCAGCTCGTCGACGTGACGATCGTATGTTGCGGCAGCGCCATCAGCGCCTGCTCGGAAAAGACGTAGGTCATCTTCCCCTGCTGGTTGCTCTTGCTGATCTTGCCGTCGACGGTGAACGTGAACGACGACGCGGCCCATGTCGCGGCGGCCATCCCGAGCAGGCAGGCCGTCAGCAGGCTTTGGGTCCAGATGGTTGAAACGCGCATGTCTTTTCCTCGGTCTGGTGATGCGTGTAGCGGGTTGTCGCGCCGGTCGCCGTTCCCGGCGCCCGGTTCTCAGTTCGTCGCCGTCGCCGCCGGCAGCGTGAGCTTCAGCTCGCGGGCGACTTCCGCGAACAGGATCGGCAGGCGCACCGGCTTTTCTTCGCAGCGCGCGTTGTAGTGCGACACGATGTGCGCGATCTCGTCCTCGCTCGCTTCGCCGGTCGAGATCTTGCCGGTCAGCAGGAAGATCGGCGCGCCGCTGTTCTCGCTCGAGCGGATGCCGCGCACGAGTTCGGCGGCCGTCTGGTCGCCGAGCATCCAGTCGAGGATGTAGCCGTCGAAATCCTCGACTTCCAGCGCCTTGCGGAAGCTCGCGCCGTCGAAGTACGGAATCGCGTTCACGCCTTTCTCGATGAAATATTCACAGACCGTTTCGGCGACGTCGTGCGAATCGTCGACCACGGCGATCCGAGCCGCATACACGTTCGGCTGCGCGGAGCGCAGCTCGATCACGTCGACCGGATACGTGCGGCCCTCGCGTGCGTGCTGGCGTTCGGTGACGATCCATTCGCCCTGCCACTGCAGCGCGACGAAGTCCGTTTCGATCTGGCTGGTGGCCTTCGTCGAGATTGCCGCGCGGCAGCGCAAGCGCTTCGATTCGATCACGAACGTCGCGTCGATCATCTCGGCCGCGGCCGGCTGCGTGCCCTTGTCGTCGAGCAGGATCGCGGGCGGCACGCCGAAGTGCGTCGCGATGTCCTGCAACTGCGACAGGTTCCACGGGATCAGGCCCTTCATCTTGCGCGTGACGACCGAGAAGCTCAGGCCGAGCACGTTCGCGATCGTCGTGTTGTGACTTCGCGGCGGAATGCCGTTCCGGTTCAGGAGATCGCGCACCTTGTTGGCGGTGATGAGATCGACGTTGGCCTGCTCGGTGGTGGACATCTCGATGGGGTCTCCAGGGGTTTTGGCGAGGAAGAGCATATCAAAGCTGACGCGTCACGCAAACTTTAAACACGCGAAGGGCCTTGACATGCCATTTTTCTCCATTATTATTGCTCACCACGTCACTATTGTTTGTCGCGTCATGTTTGGAGCGCGATGCCGGCACAGTCGGGGCAGCGAAAAGCGGCGGCAATGAAACAGTGACGGAACGATTCGAAGAGAGCCTGAGAGAGCCTAGGGATGCGTGTCGGCGTTGGCGGATGGAATTGTATCCGCTGCGCCGCGCGCAAACCGGGTACGAGCTCGCGGGGTGGAATAGCTCGAAGCATTGCGGCGCCGATAAAACTTGAGGAAAGTACCCATGTATCGCCGTTTACTCGCACCGGGGCTGCTGTTGCTGCTGGCCGCGTGCGCGCAGGATCCGTCGGTTACCGCCGGCACGGTACGGATCTGCGACGACACAGGTTGTTCCTATCGCCCTAAAGATCAGGTCTCCTATCAAAAAAGGGACGATGCGGAAGACCGGGACGATCCACGCATCGCCGCGCTCAAGCAAACCGCGAAGACCCAGCCGAAGGCCGCCTACG
>NZ_JAGIQD010000089.1:0-410 GCF_017815045.1 Burkholderia sp. CpTa8-5 | reverse complement strand
GACACGCTGAAGACCGCGCAGGCGTCGTACGACCTGACCAAGCTGCAATTCGACAACGGCACGGGCTCCGAGCTCGAGCTGCGTCAGGCGCAGACGGTAGTCGAGACGGCGCTCGCGAACCAGCAGGCGCAGGCGCGTGCGCGCGCACAGGCGCTGAATGCGCTGGTGCTGCTGATCGGCGAGCCGCTGCCGGACGATCTGCCGGCGGGCATGCCGCTCGACGCGCAGAACCTGCTGACGGACGTGCCGGCCGGGTTGCCGTCGGATCTGCTGACGCGTCGTCCGGACGTGATGCAGGCCGAGCAGACGCTGCTGGCCGCGAACGCGAACATTGGCGCGGCGCGCGCGGCGTTCTTCCCGAAGATCTCGCTGACGGGCGCGTTCGGCACCGGCAGCCCGACGCTGGGCGG
>NZ_JAGIQD010000088.1:0-410 GCF_017815045.1 Burkholderia sp. CpTa8-5 | reverse complement strand
GACACGCTGAAGACCGCGCAGGCGTCGTACGACCTGACCAAGCTGCAATTCGACAACGGCACGGGCTCCGAGCTCGATCTGCGTCAGGCGCAGACGGTAGTCGAGACGGCGCTCGCGAACCAGCAGGCGCAGGCGCGTGCGCGTGCGCAGGCGCTGAATGCACTGGTGCTGCTGATCGGCGAGCCGCTGCCGGACGATCTGCCGGCGGGCATGCCGCTCGACGCGCAGAACCTGCTAACGGACGTGCCGGCCGGGTTGCCGTCGGATCTGCTGACGCGTCGTCCTGACGTGATGCAGGCCGAGCAGACGCTGCTGGCCGCGAACGCGAACATCGGCGCGGCGCGCGCGGCGTTCTTCCCGAAGATCTCGCTGACGGGCGCGTTCGGCACCGGCAGCCCGACGCTGGGCGG
>NZ_JAGIQD010000087.1:0-411 GCF_017815045.1 Burkholderia sp. CpTa8-5 | reverse complement strand
GGGCATAGCTCAGCTGGGAGAGCACCTGCTTTGCAAGCAGGGGGTCGTCGGTTCGATCCCGTCTGCCTCCACCAATCACCAACGCTAAGGGCTTGGTTCAGAGACTGAACCGAGAATTTTGCATTGGCGATTGAGCCAGTCAGAGCGGTACGAAAGTATCGGCTGTCGTTCTTTAACAATCTGGAAGAAGTAAGTAATTTGGATAGCGGAAGCGTCTTGAGATGGACGTGAAAGTTATCCGGGTTGTGATTGTATCGATGTATCTCAAGATGATTCGAACTCTATGTTTGACTCAATTTGGAATACGGCACAACGCGAGAACTCAACCTGTAACGAGACAGACTCGTTATAGGGTCAAGCGAACAAGTGCATGTGGTGGATGCCTTGGCGATCACAGGCGATGAAGGACGC
>NZ_JAGIQD010000086.1:0-515 GCF_017815045.1 Burkholderia sp. CpTa8-5 | reverse complement strand
GGCGCGCACATCCTGTCGGGCGCGGTGATGGACCCGCGCGCGATCACCGAGCTGTTTCCCGACTGGAAGGAACGCGGCGCGCCGCTCGACGTCGAGGTGAGCGAAGACCGCTTCCTGTTCCTGTCCGAGAAGAGCGCAGTCACGACGCCGAACTGGGCGCTGCCGGACAACTTCAAGAATCACGGCAACTACGTGATTTCGCTGGGCAACGTGACCCGCTGGCTCGGCCAGCAGGCCGAGGCGCTGGGCGTCGAGATCTTCCCCGGCTTCCCGGCTGCAGAGATTCTCTATAACGACGACGGCTCGGTGAAGGGCGTCGCCACCGGCAACATGGGCGTGGGCAAGGACGGCGAGCCGACCGAGAACTTCCAGCTCGGCATGGAATTGCACGCGAAGTACACGCTGTTTGCCGAAGGCTGCCGCGGCCACCTCGGCCGTCAGCTGATCTCGACGTTCAAGCTCGACGCGAACGCCGATCCGCAAGCGTACGGGATCGGCATCAAGGAACTGTGGGA
>NZ_JAGIQD010000085.1:0-524 GCF_017815045.1 Burkholderia sp. CpTa8-5 | reverse complement strand
GGCGCATCCGGCGCGCGCGGCGCTTCGCCTGCACGCTGGATCCACCCGCCGCCCAGTGCGCGGTACAGATCGACCAGGTTCGTCCAGCGCGCCAGGCGCGCGCTGATCAGCGACTGCTGTGCCGAGTACAGATCCGTCTGCGCAGTCAGCACCGACAGATAGCTGTCCACACCGTTCTTGTAACGCAGGTCCGACAGATCGAAGCGACGCTGCTGCGCGTGCTCGTTGCGCTCCAATGCCGCGATCTGCTGATCGTACGTGCCGCGTGCGGCAAGCCCGTCCGACACTTCGCGGAACGCCGACTGGATCGCCTTCTCGTAGTTCGCGATCTCGATGCGCTTCTGCACATGCGCGAGATTCAGGTTCGCGATGTTCTGCCCGCCTTCGAAGATCGGCATCGTGATCTGCGGCGCGAACGACCACGCCGCCGTGCCGGCCTTGAACAGGCCGCCCAGCGTCGGGCTGCCGGTGCCGAACGCGCCCGTCAGCGAGATCTTCGGGAAGAACGCCGCGCGCGCCGCGCC
>NZ_JAGIQD010000084.1:0-566 GCF_017815045.1 Burkholderia sp. CpTa8-5 | reverse complement strand
GGCGTCTACGCGACGCAGCCGGGCGCGGCCGGCGCGCGCAGCGCGAACGGCCAGGCGGCGACTGCCATCGGCTGGCGCGAGTTCTTCGTCGATCCGCGCCTGCAGCGGCTGATCGAGATCGCGCTGAAAAACAACCGCGACCTGCGCGTGTCGGTGCTGAACGTCGAGGCCGCGCGTGCGCAGTACCAGATCACGCGTGCGGGGCTGTTCCCGACGCTCGACGGGACGGGCACGGGCAGCATCCAGCGCGTGCCGCAGGGTCTTTCGCAGACCGGTGCGCCGTACATCTCGCGCGCCTACAACGTCGGCCTGTCGGCGTCGTGGGAGCTCGATCTGTTCGGCCGCGTGCAGAGCCTGAAGGACCAGGCGCTCGCGCAGTACCTGTCGACGTCGTACGCGCGGCAGGCGTCGGAGATTTCGCTGGTGTCGCAGGTGGCGGATCAGTACCTGACGCTGCTGTCGACCGATGACCTGCTGAAGGTCACGGAGGACACGCTGAAGACCGCGCAGGCGTCGTACGACCTGACCAAGCTGCAATTCGACAACGGCACGGGCTCCGAGCTCGA
>NZ_JAGIQD010000083.1:0-675 GCF_017815045.1 Burkholderia sp. CpTa8-5 | reverse complement strand
GCGTCCTTCATCGCCTGTGATCGCCAAGGCATCCACCACATGCACTTGTTCGCTTGACCCTATAACGAGTCTGTCTCTCGACAGCCGCTACAGGTTGAGTTCTCGCGTTGTGCCGTATTCCAATTGAGTCAAACTTAGAGTTCGAATCATCTTGAGATACATCGATACAATCACAACCCGGATAACTTCCACGTCCATCTCGAGACGCTTCCGCTATCCAAATTACTTACTTCTTCCAGATTGTTAAAGAACGACAGCCGATACGTACTACGTACCGCTCTGACTGGCTCAATCGCCAATGACAAAGACTCGAACGACGCTTCGTTCGAACGCTTGTCATTGAAGATTGGTGGAGGCAGACGGGATCGAACCGACGACCCCCTGCTTGCAAAGCAGGTGCTCTCCCAGCTGAGCTATGCCCCCCATGTACAGGTTTGCCTCAGGTGTGTACCGCCACACAAGACGGTGGTGGGTCTGGTTGGATTCGAACCAACGACCCCCGCCTTATCAAGACGGTGCTCTAACCGACTGAGCTACAGACCCCTGAGTCTGTCTTTGATTTACAGCCGATAAGCGTGAGCGCTCAACTTCGCGAGATAGCTCTGGAAAGGAGGTGATCCAGCCGCACCTTCCGATACGGCTACCTTGTTACGACTTCACCCCAGTCATGAATCC
>NZ_JAGIQD010000082.1:0-714 GCF_017815045.1 Burkholderia sp. CpTa8-5 | reverse complement strand
GCGTTACTGCATGAACCAGCCGTGGCTGACGACGAACGACTGGCCGGTGAGCGCGGCGCTCGGGAACGCCGACAGGAACAGCACCGTCTGCGCGACGTCCTGCACCGTCGTGAACACGCCGTCGACCGTGTTGCCGAGCATCACCTTCTTGATCACGTCCTCTTCGCTGATCCCGAGCTCCTTCGCCTGCTCCGGAATCTGCTTGTCGACCAGCGGCGTGCGCACGAAGCCCGGACACACGACGTGCGAGCGCACGTTGTGCTTCGCGCCTTCCTTCGCCAGCACGCGGGCCAGGCCGAGCAGGCCATGCTTGGCCGTCACGTACGCCGACTTCAGCGGCGACGCCTCGTGCGAGTGCACCGAGCCCATGTAGATCACGACGCCGCCGCGATCGTCCTTGTACATGTGCTTGAGCGCGGCCTTCGTCGTCAGGAACGCGCCGTCCACGTGGATCGCCTGCATCTTCTTCCAGTCGGCGAACGAGTAGTTCTCGATCGGGTTGACGATCTGGATGCCTGCGTTCGACACGAGGATGTCGACCGAGCCGAACGCGTCGGCCACCTTGTCGATGCCGCTGTTCACGGCGTCCTCGTTGGTCACGTCCATCGCGACGCCGATCGCCTTGCCGCCTGCCTTGACGATCTCGTCGGCGACCGCGTTCGCGCCGTCCTGGTTCAGGTCGGCGATCGCGACGGCCGCGCCTGCCTTGGCCAG
>NZ_JAGIQD010000081.1:0-800 GCF_017815045.1 Burkholderia sp. CpTa8-5 | reverse complement strand
AGGCCGTAGTCGGCCACGCTGAAGATCGGTGCTTCGGGATCCTTGTTGATCGCGACGATCACCTTCGAATCCTTCATGCCGGCCAGGTGCTGGATCGCACCCGAGATGCCGACCGCGATGTACAACTGCGGCGCGACGATCTTGCCGGTCTGGCCGACCTGGTAGTCGTTCGGCACGTAGCCGGCGTCGACTGCCGCGCGCGAGGCGCCGAGCGCTGCCGACAGCTTGTCGGCCAGCGGCTCCAGCACCTTCGTGTAGTTCTCGCCGCTGCCCAGACCGCGGCCGCCCGACACGATGATGCTCGCCGACGTCAGTTCCGGACGGTCCAGCTTCGTCACTTCACGGCTCACGAACTGCGACTTGCCGGCGTCGGCTGCCGCTTCGATCTTGTCGACCGATGCGCTGCCGCCTTCCGCCGCCACCGGATCGAAACCCGTTGCCCGCACCGTGATGACCTTGATCGAGTCGCTCGACTGTACCGTCGCGATCGCGTTGCCCGCGTAGATCGGACGCTCGAACGTATCGGCCGAATCGACCGCCGTGATGTCCGAGATCTGCGCGACGTCCAGCTTCGCGGCGATGCGCGGCGCGATGTTCTTGCCGTAGGCCGTCGCCGGCGCGAGGATGTGCGAGTAGTCCTTCGCGATGTTCAGCGCGGTCGCCTCGACGTTTTCCGCGAGGCCTTCGGCCAGTTGCGGCGCGTCGGCCAGCAGCACCTTCGAAACGCCCGCGATTTTCGCTGCCGCATCGGCCGCCGCTTGCGCGTTGTGGCCCGCGACCAGCACGTGGATGTCGCCGCC
>NZ_JAGIQD010000080.1:0-831 GCF_017815045.1 Burkholderia sp. CpTa8-5 | reverse complement strand
GTGCCAGTGAAAAGAGTGGTCGATTACAACGTGAAGGTCCGCGTGAAGTCGGACAACACGGGCGTCGACATCGCGAACGTGAAGATGTCGATGAACCCGTTCGACGAAATCGCGGTGGAAGAAGCGGTGCGCCTCAAGGAAGCGGGCGTCGCGACCGAAGTGATCGCGGTGTCGGTGGGTGTCACGCAAGCGCAGGAAACGCTGCGCACGGCGCTGGCGATCGGCGCGGATCGCGCGATTCTCGTCGAGTCGAACGACAGCGTCGAGCCGCTGGCCGTCGCGAAGATCCTGAAGGCGCTGGTCGACAAGGAGCAGCCGCAATTGGTGATCCTCGGCAAGCAGGCGATCGACGACGATTCGAACCAGACGGGTCAGATGCTGGCGGCGCTCGCAGGTCTCCCGCAAGCGACGTTCGCGTCGAAGGTGACGATCGCCGACGGCAAGGCCACGGTTGCGCGGGAAGTCGACGGCGGCGCGGAAACGCTGTCGCTGACGCTGCCGGCGGTGGTCACGACCGACCTGCGCCTGAACGAGCCGCGCTACGTGACGCTGCCGAACATCATGAAGGCGAAGAAGAAGCCGCTGGAAACCGTGAAGCCGGAAGACCTCGGTGTGGACGTCGCGCCGCGTCTGAAGACGCTGAAGGTGGTCGAGCCGCCGAAGCGCGCGGCCGGCGTGAAGGTGCCGGACGTGAAGACGCTGGTCGAGAAGCTGAAGACCGAAGCCAAGGTGCTGTAAGAGGGAGCGCAAAGAAATGACGATTCTGGTGATTGCAGAACACGACAACGCGTCGATCAAGGCCGCGACGCTGAACACGGTGGCGGCGGCGGC